>NZ_FNCE01000007.1 GCF_900100655.1 Limimonas halophila | reverse complement strand
CCCTCACCGCTGCCCTCCGCGCCCGTCGCTAAACATGAGGATGTTTAATCCCATCTGTCACTCGACACCGGCGTCACGCCGAAACGAACGGGTTTCTCAAAAACATGAGGATGTTTGATTCCGTCGGCACGAGGTTCTGCGCGGACAGCATCGGCCAACCGTTACGACGCCGCGACCCTAGAGCAGATCGCCGTAAAGCAGAATCACCCGCGTGATTCTGCTTGCTCGTGCGTGGACAGCCACACGGCTCCCGCGCCGCAGGCGCGGAATCTGCTCGCACAGGAAAGACAGGAACCTAGCGTGAGGTTTCCGGCCTTCTCGGCAGACACGATTTCACGCACGATGCTCTAGCCGGTGTGTTCGCCAAACACGCGCGTTCGATCCACGCCGCTGCCGTCCATCAAACGGCCACAAAGCGTCTCGACCGTGCCCGTGATACGGTAAATCCCGCCTCGTGACGAACGGACGGACCCCATGCGCCTGCCCGCGTTCCTGACCGCCGCCTTTGTGGCCGCCGCCCCCGCCCTCGCGGCCGATACCACGCGCACGCTGACCGTCTACCCCGACGACCTGGCGCGCATGAGCGTGGAGCGGCAGACGCGCCTGCCCGAGGGCGCGTCGTCGCTGCGCCTCAACGACCTCAGCCCCGGCATCGTGGCGGACAGCCTGACCCTGCGCGGCGAGGGTGTGCGCGTGCTGGAACAGCAGGTCTCCCCCTGGCCCATCACGCGCCAGCAGCTGTTGCAGGCGCATCTGGGCGAGACCGTCCACCTCATCCGCCCAAACCCGACGGGGCGCGGGCGCGAAACTGTCGAGGCCGAGCTGCTCGCCCTCGCCGACGGCCCGGTGCTCAGCGTGCAGGACCGCGTGCTCCACGACCCGCGCGGCGAGATCGTCTTCCCCGACCTGCCCAAGGACGCCGCCACGCTGCCGCGCGCCACCCTGCGGGTACAGGCCGACGGCGCGGGGGAACGCACGCTGACCACCAGCTACCTGACGAAGGGGCTGTCGTGGAAGGCCGCCCACAGCGCGCAGTGGGACCCGGCGGCGGGCACGCTGACGCTGCGCACGATGGCGGCCGTCGAGAGCCGGCTGAACACGGCCATCGAGGCGGATTCGCTCCAGCTCGTGGCGGGTGCGGTCGCGCAGGCCGAGCAGCCGCGACCCCAGCGCGAGCAGGCCACCACGATGCGCGCGATGTCGGCCGCCGACGCGGGCAAGCCGAGCAGCGCCGCCAATCTCAAGGTCTACGAGCTGGACCGCGGCCTCTCGCTGGACGCCGGCGGGCGCACACAGCTCGCGCTCATGACGCCGCAAACCGTGGATGTGCAGGCGCGCTACCGCGTCACCAACCTGGCCACGGCCGAGCCGCAGCCCGACACGGCCCAGGCGCCGGTCGACCTGCGCCTGCGCGTGGCGGACACGCGCGAAGCCGGGCTGGACCGCGCGCTGCCGGCGGGCGTCGTGCGCGTCAATGCCGGCGGCGTCTTCCGCGGCGAGCAGCGCGTCGCCGACACCCCGCTCGGCACCGAATTGACCCTGGACCTGGGCAACGCCTTCGACGTCACCGCGCGGGCGAAGCAGACCGGCTACCGCCGCATCGGCGAGGACGCCTACCAGCTGTCACGCCAAGTCACGCTGAGCAACGCGCGCGAGAAGCCCGTTACCGTGCGCGTCATCGGCCGCTTCCCGCGCGACTGGCGCATGCTGGAGGAAAGCCACCAGCACCTGCGCGAAACCGCCCAGCGGCCCGTCTGGGCCGTCGAGGTTCCGGCGGGCGGCGAATCGACCCTGCGCTACACCGTGCGCGTGAGCGAGCGTTAGAGCAGATCGCCGTAAAGCAGAATCACCGGCGTGATTCTGCTTGCTCGTGCGTGGACAGCCACACGGCTCGCGCGCCGCAGGCGCGCAAACTGCTCGCACTGGAAAAACATGAACCTATCCCACGGTTTCCGGTTTTCTCGGCCAACACGATTTCACGCACGATACCCTAAACCTCGACCGTCAGCCCGTCGCGGGCGATCTCCACACCCTGAACCGCGTCCAGGCGGGCGAGCATGGGCGCGCTCATGTGGGTGAGCATGACGCGCTGCGCCGTCAGCCCCGGCAGCTTGTCGCGCAGGGTCAGCCAATCGGTGTGGGCGGACTGGCGCTCGTCGTAGGCATAGCACTCCATGACGAAGAGCTCGGCGCGGTCCGCCACGGTGTAAAGCGTGTCCGTCCAGCAGGTGTCGGCGGAATAGGCGAAGGTGGTTTCGCCGTCGCTTACGCGCACCGCGTGCGTCGGCTCGATGCTGTGGACGACCGCGAAGGGCTCGACGCGGAAGCCGGCGACGTCCACCGCCGTGCCGGTGTGCATCTCCAACACGGTGAGCGGAAAGCGCCAGTCCTGCGGGCAGCCGCTGAAGAGCACCTGCATGGCCTCCATCACGCGGGGATAGAGGCCCGGCGGCCCGGCCAGCGTCAGCGGCCGGGTGCGCTCGCTTTCCACCTGCTCGTAGAGCAGCAGGAACGGCAGGCCGCCGAAGTGGTCGCCGTGCAGATGGGTGATGACGATCCCGTCGACGGCGTTGGTCGACAGCCCCGCCTGCCCAAGCGCCACCATGGCGGAGGCGCCGCAGTCCACGAGCAGCGTGGTGTCGCCGCTGGTGAGGTGAAAGCAGGTGGTGTGGCGGCCGCCGCTGCCGAAGGCGTCGCCGCTCCCCGCGATGGTACAGCGCATCTCCTCGTCCCCCCGGCTTGGCGACCCACCCTACCCCGCCGCCGCGCGGGGAACCAGTGACACCCATCACGGCTGCGTCGCGGGCGCGCCTCGTTTACAGTCCGCCGCCATGCACGAAGCCCACACGCCCGACGAACGCCTGCGCGCCGCGCTGGACACCCTGGCGGCGCGCGACCCCGATCTTGCGAACGCCTACGCGGCCTGCGGCCTGCCGGCCCACCGCCGCCAGGACCCGTCGTTCGCCGGCTTGGTCCGCATCATCGCCGCGCAGCAGCTGTCCAACAAAGCCGCGGCGTCCATCGTCGCCCGCTTGCAGGAGGCGGAAACGCCGCTGACGCCCGAGGGCGCGCGCGAGCTCTCGGACGAGGATGCGCGGCGCTTCGGCCTCAGCCGGCCCAAGCTGCGCTACATCCGGGGCATCGCCGAGGCCGTCGGCCGCGGCGAGCTGGATTTCGACCGCCTGGCCGACGCGGACGACGACGCCGTGCTGCGCCAGCTCACCGCCCTCAAGGGCGTGGGGCAGTGGACGGCCGAGATCTTCCTGCTCTTCGCGCTGGAGCGCCCCGACGTCTTCCCGGCGCAGGACCTGGCGCTCCAGGCCGCCGGCCAGCGGCTCAAGGGCCTCGACGCCCGGCCCGATGCCGGGACGCTGCGCGAGATCGCCGAGACCTGGCGCCCGCACCGCAGCGCCGCCGCCAAGTTCCTGTGGCACCTCTACCGCCACCCCGATGCCCCAGTGTGATTCCGGAGGCGAAATGACCGACCTCGA
The DNA here is from genome assembly GCF_900100655.1 of Limimonas halophila. NCBI lineage: Bacteria > Pseudomonadati > Pseudomonadota > Alphaproteobacteria > Rhodospirillales > Rhodovibrionaceae > Limimonas > Limimonas halophila. Next base: position 158,047 of record NZ_FNCE01000007.1, on the reverse strand, counting down.
CGGCCCGCGCGCGCAGCCGCAAAGCGGCGGCCCCGCCAAGCAGTTGGTGGTGCTGCTGCACGGCCTGGGCGCCGACGGCAATGACCTCATTCAGCTCACGCCCTATCTGGGCCAGGCCCTGCCGGACGCCGCCTTCGTCTCGCCGCACGCGCCGGAGGCGTGCGACATGGCGCCCTTCGGCAAGCAGTGGTTCTCGCTGCAGGACCAGTCCCCGCAAGCCATCGACGCCGGCGCCCGCCGCGCCGCGCCGACGCTGGACGCCTTCCTGGACGCGGAGCTGCGCGCGCACGGCCTCACGGCCGACAAGCTGGCGCTGGTGGGGTTTTCCCAGGGCGGCATGATGGCGCTGCACGTCGGCCTGCGGCGCGCGGACCCCGTGGCCTGTATCTGCGCCTTTTCGTCGCTGCTGCCGGGCGGCGACCACCTGGCGGACGAAATCCAGAGCCGCCCGCCCGTGCTGCTGGTCCACGGCGAGGCGGACGAAATCATCCCCGTCCAGGCCCTGGGCGCCACGGAAGCCGCGCTGACGGCCAATCGCGTGCCCGTCACCAGCGAGCGCCGGCCCGGCATGGGCCACGGCATCGACGAGCGCGGCATCCAGCTCGCCATCGAGACGCTGCGGGCGAACCTGCCGGGCGCGGCCGCGAGGTGAAGATCCGGTGACACCCCCGGCGGCCCGGGCCGCCGGGGGTTGCCGGCGGTTCCCTGTTGGCGTATCTCTTCAAATGTGCTGCCATGCAGCGGCACAGATCGGCATAGCGGGACCAGAACGGGGAGCGGAGCCGTGTCCGTTCCGGCCAATGCCTACCCGGCGCTTGTCTTGAACGCGGACTTCAGGCCGCTGAGCTACTTTCCGCTGTCCATTTGGCCGTGGCACGAGGTGGTCAAGGCGGTCTTCCTGGATCGGGTATCGATCGTCTGCGAATACGACCAGATGGTGCGATCACCCACCTTCGAAATGCGGCTGCCCAGCGTCATCTCGCTGAAGGAATATGTCCCGCTGAACCGCAAACCGGCCTTCACCCGCTTCAACGTCTTCCTTCGCGACGGTTTCCGCTGCCAATACTCCGGCGTTCGCCTGCCGGCCGAGGAACTCACCTTCGATCACGTGCTGCCACGGGCCCAGGGCGGGCGCACAAGCTGGGACAATGTCGTCACCGCCAGCGCCCGGATGAACTTGTTGAAAGGCAACCGCACCCCCGAAGCGGCCGAGATGCGGTTGCGGCGGCGACCACGGCAGCCGAGCGTCTTCGAACTTCAGCGCCAGGCACGCAAATTCCCGCCCAACTACCTGCACGAAAGCTGGCACGACTTCCTCTACTGGGACAGCGAACTGCAGAACTGACCGCCTCGCCGTCCCCACGACGCCTTTTGCGCCCCGCCGTTTTCCGGGGCTGAGAACGCGCTTTTCGGCAATTCAGCATCTTGATCGCCCGAGTTTCCGGGATTGGTGGCGTGTGCACTACGCGGTTCGGCGGATCGCGGCCCATGCGGCTGCCGCCACGAGCGCCAGGGACAGCAGCAGGTTCCAGCCCGCCATGGACACGCCGAGGAACACGAAGGCGGGTTCGTCACAGGGCACGACCTGCTCGCGCGCTTCCAGCACGGCGCGCAACTCCTCGGCGCTCATGTCCGGGTCGATCGTTGGGGCCGCGCAGCCCGGCAGGCCTTCCCACCAGCCTTGCTCCACGCCCACGTGAAAGCCGGCGATCCCGGCGCCGGTCAGGAACACGAGGGCGCAAATGACGAGCGCCGCGCGCCGCGGCCAGCCGGCCGGTGCGGCCAGCGCGCCGATCGCCGCCGCCGCGATGGCCGCGCCGTGGGGATAGCGCTGCCAGACGCAGAGCGTGCACGGCTCCAGCCCGAATCCGTACTGGCCGACGAAGGCGAAGATGAGCGCGGCGGCGCTGACGGCCGCCAGCCCGATGAGCGCCAGCCGGTCCTGCTCAGACGCCATAGCGCACTGCCACGAAGCCGGCGATCAGGAGCACCACGAGCGCCGTCCCCACGAGGTTCACGTTGCGCTCGATCACCCGGCGCACCGGCGGGCCCAGATAATAGATCAGCGCACTCACCGCGAAGAAGCGCAGCCCGCGGGAAACGGCCGAGCCCACGATGAAGGCCGCCGGGTTCAGCGTGAACACCCCGCTGGCGATGGTGAACACCTTGTAGGGGATGGGCGTCAGCCCGGCGGCGAAGACCACCCAGAAGCCCCACGCGCCGTACAGCGCGCGCAGCTCGGCGAAGCTGTCCATATAGCCGTAAAACGCCAGGATGGGCTCGCCCACGGCCTGGAAGAGGAACAGCCCGATGGCGTAGCCGGCCAGCCCGCCGACAACCGAGGCAAGGGTGCACACGAGCGCCAGCCACCAGGCGCGCGCCCGGTCCGCGAGCACCATGGGCACCAGCAGCACGTCCGGCGGGATGGGGAAGACGGAGCTTTCCAGAAAGGCGACGCCCGCCAGCCCGGCGGTGGCGTGGCGGTGCTCGGCGATGGCGAGCGTGCGGTCGTAAAGGCGCTGGAACATTCGCGGCGGATGCCCGCTCGGGACCCGACGAGGGTTGCGATGGGCCGTGGTGCGGGAGGTGGGACTCGAACCCACAAGGCCTTGCGGCCACGCGGTTTTGAGCCGCGCGCGTCTACCGGTTCCGCCACTCCCGCGCTCGCCCGGCCCGCTGTGTAGCACGCCGGCCCGGCGCACCCAAGACCGCAGGGGGCCGCTGCGCGCGCCAACATAAAGAAGGCCGGCCGCCCCGAAGGACGGCCGGCCCCATCCCGTCGCGGGATGTAGCGCGTCTTACTCGGCGGCCTGCATGGCCACGCCGGCCTGCTCGCCGGCGACCGGGTCCGTGGAAAGACCCTTCTTCAGGCCGTAGCAGAGGATCAGCAGCACGATGGAGAACGGAAGCCCCGTCGTGATCGCCGCCGTCTGCAGGGCCGAGAGACCGCCGCCGAGCAGCAGCACCGCGGCCACAACACCCTCGGTCACGGCCCAGAAGATGCGCTGGCCGGTCGGCGGCTCCTCGAGACCGCCGGCCGTGATGATGTCGATGACCAGCGAGCCGGAGTCCGAGGAGGTGACGAAGAAGGTGATGACCACGATGGTCGCCAGCAGCGAGGTGATCATCGACAGCGGGAAGGTCTCCAGGAAGGCGAACATGGCCCGGGAGACGCCCATCTCGTTGACCGCCTCCAGGATGCCGCCCTGGCCGAACATCTGCACGTACAGCGCAGCGTCGCCGAAGATGGTGAGCCACAGGAAGGTCACACCGGTCGGCACCAGCAGGACGCCGGCGATGAACTCGCGGATCGTGCGGCCCTTGGAGACGCGGGCGATGAACATGCCGACGAAGGGCGACCAGGAGATCCACCAGCCATAGTAGAACACTGTCCAGGAGTTCTGCCACTCACCGCGCGTGTAGGTCTCGTTCCACAGCGCCAGCGAGGGGAAGTGCTGGAGGTAGAAGCCGGTGTTCTCGAGCACCGCCTCCAGGATGAAGATGGTCGGGCCGAGGAAGAGCACGAACACCAGCAGCACCGCGGCGACCACCATGTTCATCGTGGACAGCCGCTTAATGCCGCCGTCCAGGCCGGCCACGACGGAGGCCGTGGCGAAGGCGGTGATGATCGCGATCAGGATCACCTGAACCGTGGTGTTGTTCGGAATGCCGAAGACGAAGTTCAGGCCCGAGTTCACCTGGCTGACGCCCAGGCCCAGCGAGGTCGCGACGCCGAACAGCGTGGCGATCGTCGCCAGGATGTCGATGGCGTGGCCCGCCGCGCCGTAAATCCGGTTGCCGATCAGCGGATAGAAGGCCGAGCGGATCGACAGCGGCATGTTGCGGTTATAGCCGAAGTAGGCCAGCCCCAGCGCGATGATGGCGTAGATCGCCCAGGGGTGGAGGCCCCAGTGCAGGAAGGTGATGCCCATGGCCTGCTCGGCGTTGGCCGCTTCGCTGCCACCGCTCCAGGGCTCCATTGGCGGACTGGAGAAGTGCCACAGCGGCTCGGCCACGGAGTAGAACAGCAGACCGATGCCCATGCCGGCGGAGAACAGCATGGAGAACCAGGCGAACATCCCGAACTCGGGCTTCTGGTCCTGACCGCCCAGACGGACCTTCCCGTAGCGGGAGAAGCCCATGTAGACGGCAAAGATCAGGACGACGTTCGCGGTGAGGATGTAGAACCACCCGAAGTAGTTCGAGATGAAGCCCTGGATGGCGCCGAAGACGTCCTGCGCGCCCTTGGCGGCCACGAGGCCCCAGATGATGAAGGCCAGGATACAGGCCGCCGCGATGAAGAAGGTCGGCGGGTTAACCTGGAACTGGGGGTGTTTCGTTCGGTAAACACCCCACTCCGACTGATTGTCGCTCATGTTTCTGCTCCCCTTGAGTCGCGCTTACCGCGGGGTGCCCACGCCGAAGGTGTCGCTGCCGCCCATCTCCTTGGCTTCCTGAACGAAGGCGCTGAAGCGCTCATCCAGGCGGTCCTGGTTGTCAGCCCACCACTCGTGATCGATGCGAAGCGCGTTTTGCAGGTTCTTCTCGGCCGTGGGCAGCTTCGGCCGCATGGAGTCCTTCACCAGACTCATGGCCGATTTGCGCGCCGGACCGTACGCGATCGCGTTGGCCTGTGCAGCCTGTCGATCGGGCTTGGACGCGAATTTCACGAAATCCATCGCCGCCTGCTTGTGCGGCGTGCCCTTCACGATCGTCCAGAGCTCGTAGTTGTAGGTCTGGCCGTCCCAGATGATCTCGAAGGGCTGATCGCGGTCGTCGATCGCGGCCTGCACGCGGGCGTTGTAGCCCGTCGTCATGCTGACCTGATTGCGTTCCAGCAGCAGCTGCGGATCTTCCGCGCCGTCCCACCAAGTGATCGACGGCGCGATCGAGCGCAGCTTGTCGAACGCGCGATCGAGCCCGTCCTCCGTGGAGAGGACTTCGTAGACCCGATCCGGCTCAACGCCGTCCGCCAGCAGCGCCAGCTCCAGGTTCCCGCGGGGGTTGTTCCGCATTCCGCGATCGCCCGGATACGTACGCGTGTCGAAGAAGTCCTCCACGCTATCCGGCGCATTGTCCGGGAAATCGCGCGTGTCGTAGGCGACCACGTTGGAGAAGACGTTCTGGCCGACCGCGCAGTCCGGCAGCATGCCCTCCAGGAAGTCCTCCTGCGGCGAGCTGCCGTCACGGCCCGCGGGAAGCTTGCCGTGGTCGATCTCCATCAGCAGGCCTTCCTCACAGCCGCGCACGGCGTTGGAGAGGCCCATGTCGACCACGTCCCACTTCACGTTGTTCGCCGTGACCTGATTGCGGATCTCCTCGAGCCCGCCGGTGTAGCGGTCGACCTGGATCGGCTGGTCCGTTCGGTTCCGATAGGGATTAACGTAGGCCTCCATCTGGCTTGCCGTGTAGACGCCGCCCCAGCTGACGATGTTCAGCACGTCCGGATGGGCGGCGGCGGACGTCCCGGCAAGCGCCATGGCGGCAGCGCAACAAACCCCCATCGTTCGCCGCTGCAATGCCCGCATTTGTTCTCCTCCCTGTGCAATCGCGGCCGGCGGCGGCCCGTTGCGGCCCCCGCCGAGCGGTTCGGGACACGCTCACCGCACACGCCCGGCCTGCATCCGATTGCCATCGCACAGCACCGGGCGACATGCGTGCCTGCCCCACAGGCTCGTGCATCCGGCCTCCCAGACTCGGTTTTCCCGCCCCTCCCCAGAAGCGGGAAACGATGCTGGCCGGGGGCGACCACTGGCGTGGACGTACATCACGCCGAGCGACGCAAAGCGCCGCGCCGCGCGCAAACGATATCCGCCAGGATTAACCCCCCGAGTGCCCCGAAGCGCGGAGACTGTATCGACAAAGGCGCGCGCTTTGCAAACAGCGAGGGCCAGTTAGAAACCACCGTCATGGCTGACACCGGCCTGTCACGCCGTCCCGCGCCGCGCCGGCCCGCCCACGAGACCACACGCCAGCGTTGGTTGAGGCGGCGCATGCGATCGCGCGACACGAGACGCATGCGCCGGGACCCGCGGCACACCGGGGCATGGCCCGGGCGCCCCGGCCCGAGCGCCGCCGCCCGCGCGGCATCGCGCATTCACGCAAACGTGAAAGGTGCATCCGCGGCCATCGCGTGGCGCGAGCGGACGCGCCCTCCCCACGCCGCCGACTGGTCTGCGCGCGAATCCAAGCGGTCCGCCTTCGCGCCGCCGCTGTGTTTGCCTCGGGCGGGGGATGCGCCAAGCTCTTTCCGGTGGGGGACGAGCGACCGGCCCCGACGCGGACGCCGGTTGACAGCCTCGCCCCGCCGCCGCACACGAGCGCGGGTTGGGCGCGGAGCCGCCGTGTCCGGCCCGCGCCGACCGGCCCCGAGCACGCGAGCCACCGCATGGCCCTGTTCCGCCACACCCAGGATCTCCCGGCCGAGGCGCGCGGCGGCGTCGTGGCGATCGGGAACTTCGACGGCGTGCACCGCGGCCACCGCGCCGTGCTGGCGGAAGCCCAGGCGCGCGCCCGCGAGCTGGGCACGCACGCGAGCGTCCTGACCTTCGAGCCGCACCCCTACCAGCTGTTCAAGCCGGACGCCCCGCCCTTCCGCCTGGCCACGCTGCGCACCAAGGTCCGCTTTCTGGAGGCGTGCGAGCTGGCGCACCTCTTCGTGCTGCCGTTCGACTGGGATCTCGCGGGCTACAGCCCCGAGGCCTTCGTCGCGGACATTCTCGTGCGCAACCTGAGCGCGCGCCACGTCGTCGTCGGCGAGGGCTTCCGCTTCGGCCGCAAGCGCGCCGGCGACGTCGAGCTGCTGCGCCGCGAGGGCGACGCGCACGGCTTCGGCGTGTCCGCCATGCCGCCCGTGAGCGACGCCGACGGCCGCGTCATCTCCTCCAGCCGCATCCGCGACGCCCTGCGCGCGGGCGAGGTGGCCGAGGCCACGGCGCTGCTCGGCCGCCCGTGGGAGATCGAGGGCCGCGTCCAGCACGGCGACAAGCGCGGGCGCACGATCGGCTTTCCCACCGCCAACATCGCGCTGGGCGAGATGCTGGAGCCCGCCCACGGCATCTACGCCGTGCGCGCCGGGATCGACGCCGGGCCGGAAACCGAATGGTGGGACGGCGCCGCCTACGTCGGCCGCCGCCCCACGGTCACCGAGGGCACGCCCGGCGTCTTGTTCGAAACGCACCTGCTGGACGTGAGCCCGGACCTCTACGGCCAGCACCTGCGCGTGCGGGTCCACGCCTTCGTCCGCGGCGACTGGGCGTTCGACGGCCTGGACGCGCTCAAACAGCAGATCGCGCGCGATTGCGAAAGCGCGCGGGCGGCGCTGCCGCCGCGTTGAGCGGTGTATGCTGTTCGGGAAACAACTTTCCAAGGCACCTATTTTCAGTTGACCCAAACACTTTTCGACTCATCCCGGCCGTGAAACGGCACCAGCCCGACTCAAAGGGACTTTAAGCCTCCTGCGCCATCACTGAAGAAGATTTAAATATATCATTATGTTTCCGTTACTATATTTATAGTAGTGTAACCCTCTTGACAAGCAGAAGCGAGATAATTATGCGTGAAATGGCAAAATAGCGATAACGCTGGGGGCGGTGATGCGAACTCAAGGCAACCAAACGAGCAGCACGGAAATTATGCGGAAATATCGTTATCTCGTGGAAAACAATTACATAAGAACAAGAAAAGAAGAAAAGAATTGGCAATATCCGTCAGTATATTATGAAGTTCCATCCAGGACCACGTATATATACGGTAATACAACAACAACGACCGAGTGAGTGAAGAAATGCCGAACTGGAAGGAAGTGCTCGACGAAATACGAGATTACAAAATACGCCATCAGAACGAAGCAGATGGCGCAATAAACACCGTGAGGAGAGAATATGTGCAGGAGCTTTCAGATTATACTGGGCGAAATATCATAGCATATTACTCAGGATTTTTGTCAATGCCAAGGATAAGCGGAACAGAAATACGTGACGAAGATAAAAATGGATTTATGATGGCCGTCCACAATTTGGACCGTGAAAGAGGCTTGGATCTAATATTACACACGCCAGGGGGCGACATTGCAGCCACCGAATCAATCGTTCATTACTTGAGGGCGATGTTCGGATTAAATATGCGGGTGATTGTTCCTCAAATTGCAATGTCCTCAGGAACAATGATAGCGTGCGCATGTGATCGCATTTATATGGGAAAACATTCTAATTTAGGACCAATAGACCCACAAATTAACGGTATTCCAGCTCAGGGTGTTTTGGAAGAATTTCGGCAGGCATACAACGAAATAACGGCTGATCCTCAGAAAGCTTATATATGGCAGCCAATATTAGACAAATATGCACCGACATTCCTGTCCCAGTGCGAAAATGCTGTAAATTGGGCCAAATCGTTCGCTTACGATGAACTGAGAAAAGGAATGTTTCGCAACACAAAAAATAAGGACGACAAAATTAATAAAATAATCGAAGAACTCACCGATTATAGGGGAAATATGGCGCACAATAAACACTTGCCCCCTGAGTCATGTGAAAAAATTGGACTTAAAATAAAAAGGATAGAAAATGACTCACGATTGCAAGATTTGGTACTTACAGTCCATCATTGCTATATGCATAGTATATCTAATACGGCAGCCATGAAAATGATAGAGAATCATAATGGTATCGGCGTGATGCGCCAACAAGTAGAGTCATCAGATAATTGATCCTTAACGGTGCCCCGGCGCCACGCGGCGGTAATTCAGCGCCTCCGCCAGGTGCACGCGGGAAACCGTTTCGGCCCCGGCAAGATCGGCGATCGTGCGCGCCACGCGCAGCACGCGGTGGTAGCCGCGCGCGGACAGGCGCAGGCGTTCGGCGGCATCCGCCAGCAGCTTGCGCCCGCTTTCGTCCGGCGCGGCCGAGTTTTCCAGCAGCGTGCCGTCGGCCTCGGCGTTGGTGCGCGGCGCGCCCTCGCCGTCCACGTCGGCGTAGCGGGCCGCCTGCACCTCGCGCGCGGCCTGAACGCGGGCGGCCACCTCGCGCGTGCCCTCGCGCGGCGGCGGCAGCGTCAATTCGGCGGCGGCGACGGCGGGGACCTCCACGGTGAGGTCGATGCGGTCGTACATCGGCCCGGAGATCTTGGCCTGATAGTCGGCGGCGCACTTGGGCGCGCGGGCGCAGGCCAGCTCTTCGTCGTCCAGGTAGCCGCACTTGCACGGGTTCATCGCCGCGACGAGCTGAAACCGCGCGGGATAGGTGACGTGGGCGTTCGCGCGTGCGATCGAGACCTCGCCGGTTTCCAGCGGCTGGCGCAGCGCCTCCAGCGCCTGGCGGTTGAATTCGGGCAGTTCGTCGAGGAAGAGCACACCCAGGTGCGCCAGCGACACCTCGCCCGGCCGCGCCTTCAAGCCGCCTGTGAATTTTCCCGGCTGATGCGACGGGACCGCGCCGTTCGGCGGTCGGCAGCGCCGTTTCGCACTCCGGTCCCTGCGACGATGAACATCGGTCGGCGCGATCGGCTTGCGCACGACACGGGTTCATGCGACCGGGTGCGCGCGCCCCAGCGCGGCTCCGAACAAATGCGCATCAATCCGAGGCACTCGGACGAAGCTGCGCCGCGAGATCGAGCACCTCCGGGTCGAGCGATCCCAGGTCCGGCGGCGGTCCCATGCTGCAGACCTGGCCGTCCGGGGTTTCCAGGTAAAGCTCCTCGCCGTCGGCGTCGAAGTGCCCGTGCAGATCCCGTTGGCCCGCGCCTCGCGCTTCGTTCGCCCACTCGGCGATCGCCCGGAGGTTCCGCGGCTCGAAGAACGCGCCGGCGCCGCTGTGAACCGCGGCCACGGTCTGGAGGTTCTCGACCGCGGTCTCGATATGCCGCTTGAGCTGCTTCAGCGACGCGAGGCTGCGTGCGTCCGTGTCCCCCTGGGCCGCGCGCACCTCCTTCAGGGCCTTTTCGCTCTCGGCCACGAGCGCCTGCGGATCCCGCGCGGCGAAGTAGCCCTGGCCGGCGATCCGATGGACCGACTTCTCGACCCACCGGTAGACGGGCTCGTCGCCGCCCGTGCCGCGCTCGGCGCGCCGCGCCTCCTCCGCGGCGTCGCGTTCCCGGACATGAACGGTCAGAACGCCGCCCGCCTGCGCGACGGCGTCGGAGAGTTTTTGTTGAAGGATCGGTATCTCCGCCCGGAATCGGCGATGGGAGGCGGTGAGCTTCTGCGCCGGATGCCGCCACGCCTTCAGGCGTTCCAGCAAACGGTCGATGATCGGGGCCATGCGGTCGAGTTCGAGCAGACGGTCCTGCCGCGACCTCGTCGCCTTGAACGCGGCTTCCAGATGGTCCCAACTCGTGCCGAAGACGGCCTGGCCGCAGTTGCGCCCCAGCATCACGGCGCTCCCGTCCGACAAGGAGGCGATGAACCCGCGCTGGTGGCGATGGCCCTCACACCGGGCGCACCATCCTTTGTTCTCCGGCCACCCCTGGTAAACGTACGTCGCGACGATTTCCACGAGATCCGCCCTTGGCGGAATGCGATGGACGAGGCCGGGATACCTATCCGGATCGCTGATGCGGAGCTGGCGATACCGAAGCTCCGCGTCCGAACGCGCGCTGGACGGCGCTTTCGCTGCAACCGTCATACGGATCCCGTTTCAAGCTGAATGTTCGCCTAGTGTTCTAGCTTTCCCATCGTTAGACAATCTTCCGACGGACGCAATACATGCGTGTTAGGCTTTGTCCGTCCGTCGCCGCAGCCGCGCGATCCGATGATGGTTTGACGGCTCCGCGTCTCAGCGCTCGCGGCGCACCTGTTCTTAGCCGCGCGCGGTTTTTTGCCTTTACCGGAAACCCTGCCGGAGTCTCACCACGAGATCTTCCACGATCCGTCCGGCATCGTGCCGTAGTGCGGCTCGCGGAACATGTGGTGGCGATAGCGAAACCGGCTTTCTGGCCGCGCCGGTAGGATGCCCCATCTGCACATGATTTGGATTGCGTTCGTGTTCGGCCCGCGTACGCCAGCCCAAATGCTCCGCACCAAGAATTCTGGTCGCGATGGTCACGTGCGAAAGCCGTTTAACACGATCGATATAATCCAACGCAACATCTCCAAAACAAAGAACACCGTTTATCAGCTCTCGAATGTCCTCTTCGACAATGACGGGAAGACCGCGGCTAGATCTCGGGATATCGGTGACGTAGAGACACGATCCAGTTTCAGTCAGGAAGATTGACCGATCCGTTTGTTTCATTATGAGCGTATCCCCTTTTATTTCTGTCTGTGTTCCATGCTTCGGGGTAAAAACAGCCGCATCACCGAACAAAGCCGCTCGCTGGAGATAGTCCTTTAATTCCTCGGCCTCGAGTTCCGCCGGGCGCAACACGGACTGATAAGGACCGCCGCTCAGCGCCACTGCCAGTTGAGCTTGTCCGGTGGAGACATTCGCGTTCGGCTCGGGGAGTAGATCGGTAGCACGTTGTAGCATCTCGTCCGGATCGACAGACCCGGTCGCGTGCGCCAACTCGAAACTATGGAGAGCATTCGTGACTGCGTCCCGAAGCTCATCGGGCGTGGTGAACGATCCCGTATAGTGTCCCATCTCCCAGTCGCGCACCTCCGACAGGAATTGTTCCTGCTGGAGGTCATGCTCCGCGCCGCTTTCCACCATAACAAGCACAGGGCGTCGTTCCCGTGCTTCCCGATATTCTTCGTGTGTTGGCGAAAGCCCCGATGGCTGCAGTGCGCCATAACGCGCGCCCATAATCAGAATCACGGCATCCGCTTCTCTGACCCCTGCGAGACAGGCCACTTGCGGGCTTTCAGGACGAGCCCCGAAATCTTCAGCGCGGATAACCTCATGTCCAAGGGCTCGGGCTGCCCGATCAGCAGCATCCCGATGCTCTTCCATCCCGGCCATGACAGAACTGATGAACACCTTCACGGAAGTCTCCTATGTCCAGTGCGTCGGCTGTCCAAGCGCATGATGCATACTATCGTTTGTCTAACTTATCCTATCTCGTTGCACCGAAAGTGGTCTAAATATGCACAACGAACAGTTTACTCATTTTAGCCCGTACACAACCCCGGCATCGAGGCTTGTGACGTAACTCCGCCGAATGATTTGCACACTTAATAATACGTGGTACTTTTCAAGTCTGTCAAAACATACAGCGCCGGAGATTTGGATTATGCGTGCTGATACTCCTGATAGGACTGTGATGCTCAGTTGCATTGATTATGGCCAAATCTTCTACGGCAAAAACTTGTCAGACGGTGAGACCGCGTTATGCACGAAGGTTGTTGACCATTATGATAACTCTGATTACGTGCTGTTCCTCACAGGATCGAAAATAAAGAATGTGCATACCTTCGCCATGAGGGTTACTGACGACTATCCCGTTATCCCAATTTGGCACGCCTTTTTTGCGCCCCCCGGTGAGCACACGGCATATACTTGGTGTTCTGGATATAATCCAAACTGCGGTCGCGGCTACCTCTTCAGCACCGGGCTACATCTCGACGCTCTCGTTGAAGAACGAAAATCTATTGTTTTGGTGGATATCACTAACAATACGATACGTGGCGCGAAACCCCCAGAAAATCAATATTATTCATTCGATAACTGGCATATTGTACGGGACAAAGATAGCAGGCGGATTGTTATATATTAAATATATATTTCGGCGCATCGAACAACCCAGCACGGAACCGTCATCAAGGACTTGGAAAACCTCCGGAGAACACCTCATTCCACAATATAAAGGCGCGACGCTTTTGTCCGTTGCATTCGGCTTGCCAAGCCTGACGCGCCTTTTTTGCAGTACTGCGCACGCGACTTCGTGCCGTGTTGAGTCTCGAGCGAGTTCTACAGGGCTGCACATTGCCCGATACGCCCATAGGATCTGAAATTCTGGTCAGATCCGTGCGTTCCATCGCGTTGAAAACGCCAACAACGTCGCGGCTATACAAGATTCCGTTCTGGGTGGCCGCCTGACGTGCCACGAACAATTCTATGTAGAAGGAGGAAATCGGGACCTGACGCGCGTACTTCCATGCCTTGATGAAGCGAATCAGCGGCTTGACCTTCTGACCTCGTTGGCGGTTGACTTCAATTACATAGGCGTTGTGGGCGTCGGGGCTGGTTGGCATCCAACCACCTGAGCAGTTCGGGATAGCGAACACATCAAACCTACCATTCCGCTGGCCGATATATTTGGCGGGAACCACTTCGGTGTCTTCTTCTTTGCGTTGACCGAAAGGCGCCACAACTGCTGGGCAAGAACGCTTTACCCCGGTCCTTGGAAAAGTCCGAGCAAGGGCATCCCGAAGCTGCTTCAGCGTACGATCGGAATCTTTTTGATAGGAGCCAGGCGGAAGACCAGCTACGTAATCGACGTCGCTGCAATTCGCCACACTCGTTCCGTTGCCGAATGATCCCGTCCGCCTGAACGCGTTCAGCCCGAAGTTCGCTTCCAAACAAGCTTGGATGGACCGTCGATGTTGTTGAGCTCCGCGTTGGGCGGTCTGGGATGGCTGTAGACGCTTGTGAAACTGTTTAAAGCCTTGTTCGACCGTCACTGTCATCTATGCGCTCCACGTCCGTCAGCTTCGATTATCATATAACTCGTGATGCGAATAATCCTCCTGTCCATCGTCGATTTGATCGCGGGCTTTGGCGTAATCGCCTTCCGTGGTCGGACTGCCGTTGCAGGTGCGTGAACTGATCACCGACGCGTCGGTGGTTCGCAGGTGTGCCTTGGTAAACGCTTCCGATCCACCCGATACCGGCCGCAACGATTCCGAGAGCGGTGCCAAACCACCGGGTTATGGCTGGGGCCGCACTCTGGAGTTCGCTGAAGAACGCCGAGGCCAACAACAAGCTGATCAGAATAGGACTCCATTTAAGGGCCGCAGCATGTTTATGCTTTCGGTCGGCAGCATTGAAGTGCTTGCGCTTGCCGTAGATCGCGTTCACTCGAAGGCGCCTGACCTGCTGTAGCAGGGCAGCCTCGCCGGGCGGGTATTCCGAGGCGGACATTCAAGACTCTGGCACGTAAGATGGAACCGTTTCTGTTTCGCTTCGTGGAAGCTTGCGGGATCTCCCTCGTCGGCGAAACCTAAGCCCGAGGCTATTCCGCAAGCAGTGCTCGTCAAACCCTTGACGAACCACACGCGCCGCTCGATGTATGGGCGGCAACACCGGTTCCCGCGACCGGCCATCAGATCGAACCCGCCATGGAAACCCGGCAACAGGCACAGGCGCGCCGCATACGCCCCAACCGGCGGAGTCTGACCGGCTCCATCCCGGTGAAGGGGCGCGCCGTGCCGTTCGAGTCGTCCCTGGAACGGGATCTGCTGGTCCTGCTGGACTTCGACGAGGACGTCGCCTCCGTCGCGGCCCAGCCGTACACGCTTTCGTTCGCCGGACCGGGCGGCGAACGGCGGCGCTACACGCCGGATTTCCGCGTTCGTCGGCACTCGGGCCCGCCGACGGTCTACGAGGTCAAGTACCGTCAGGAACTCCGGGAACGCTGGCCGGACCTGAAGCCCCGCTTCCGGGCGGCCGCCCGGGATGCGCGCCAGCGCGGCCTGCGCTTCGAGGTCGTGACGGAGGTCGAGATCCGCGGCCCGCGCCTGGAGAACGCCCGCTTCCTGCGTCCGTATCTCGACCGCCGGCCCGATGCGGGAACTGAATCGCGCCTTCTCGACGCCATGACGCAGCTCGGGACGGCGAAACCCGGTGACATCTTGAACACGGCGTTCCCCGAGCACGCCAGCCGGTCCATGGCCCTTCCGTCGCTCTGGCGGCTGGTCGCCCTCGGCCGGATCGCGGCCGACCTGGACGCGCCCCTCACCATGGCCACGCCTCTCCGGGCCGTCGGGGAGGACGGCCGTCCATGACGAGCCGGACCTTCATCCACCTCAAGAAGGGCGCGACCATCACGGCGGGCGGCCGGACCTACCGGGTCACGCATTACGTCAAGCCGGACGCCGTGCTCGCCCAGGACGTGGACACGGGCAACACCGAGGAAATCCACGTCGACGCCATTCGCCCCCAGGCGCCCGCCCCGGAAGAGGGCGACGACCCGCGCGCGGCGCCCACCCCCGACGTCACCGAATACAGCGAGCAAGCCTGGTCGGAGGCCGAGCGGCGTTTCGAGGCGATCAAGTCCCTCATCGGCACACAGCGGCGCCGGCGCGCCGATGTCGAGCAAGCGGCGGCCGCGGCGGGCGTGAACGCGGCCACGATCTATCGCTGGCTGAACGCCTATCTCGATGCCGAGTGCATCTCCGCGCTGATTCCGGACAAGCCCGGCCCGGCGAAGGGCGGCCGCAAGCTTACGCCCCAGGTGGAAGCGATCATCCAGTCCTGCATCCGGGACATCTATCTGCAGCGCCGGCGCGGCCGTCCCAAGGAGGTGGCGAACGAGGTCCGCCGGCGATGCCGCCGCGAAGGCCTCGAGCCGCCGCACGCCAACACGGTCCGCAAACGGATCAAGGCGCTCGATCCCGCTTCGTCGATGCGCAAGCGCGGACAGAAGGATCGCGCGCGCGATCAATACGAACCCCTCAAGGGCCAGTTCCCGGGCGCGGACTACCCCATGGCCGTGGTCCAGATCGACCACACGCCCGCCGACATCGTGGTGGTCGAGGAGGAGAGCCGCGAACCCCTGGGGCGCCCCTGGATCACGCTCGCGATCGACGTCTACAGCCGCATGGTCGCGGCGTGCCACGTGTCGATCGAGGCGCCCAACGCGGCCGTCGCCGGGATCTGCGCCGCACGCGCCATGCTCCCGAAGACCGACTACCTGAAGGCGCTGGGTGTTCCGGGCGAGTGGCCGGTCTGGGGCCGCATCGGAACCCTGCACACCGACAACGCCAAGGAATTCCGCAGCCGGGCGTTCACGCGGGCCTGCGCCCAGCACGGCATCGACCTCCAGATGCGGCCGGTCGGGAAGCCGAACTACGGCGGCCACATCGAGCGCCTCATCGGCACCGCCAACACCCAGGAAGTCCAGACGCTGCCCGGCACGACCTTTTCGTCGCCGGCCGATCGGGAGGGCTACGATTCCGAAGGTCAGGCGGCGCTGACGCTCGCCGAGTTCGAGCGCCACCTCGTCGATTTCATCGTCAACATCTACCACAAGCGCGTTCACAGCTCGCTCGACATGCCGCCCGAGCGCAAGTGGGAACTCGGCATCGTCGGCGACGAAACGCGGCCGGGAACGGGGCCGCCGGAGGTTCCCGCGGACCCGGCGCGGCTGTGGGTGGACTTCCTGCCGTACGAGGAGCGCACGGTTCAGCGCTACGGCATCGTGCTGGACAACATCCACTACTACCACGAGGTGCTGAACCGCTGGATCAACGCCAAGGATCCCGAGGATCCGAAGCGCAAGCGGCGCTTCATCGTGCGGCGGAACCCGATGGATATCAGCGGGGTCTATTTCTACGACCCCGAGGTCCAGCGCTACTACCTCATCCCCTACGGCAACACCGGACGGCCGCCCATCAGCGTCTGGGAGCTGCGCGAGGCGCAACGCCGCGCCAAGCAGGAAGGCCGCCAGCAGGTCGACGAGGACGCGATTTTCCGCGCCGTCGAGCGCATGCGGGCGAACGTCGAGGCGGCGCAGGCCAAAACCAAGGCCGAAAAGCGCCGGCGGCACCGCATGCGGCGAACGAAACAGGGCACCGGCCAGCCGCCCGCCACCAGCCAGCCTTCCGGGGCCGGCAACGGGACCGCGGATCGACAGGACCGCGCCGAGCCCGCCGGCACGGCCGCCGGCGGCGAGGATATCTTCGAAAAGGACATTCAGCCGTTCGACGAGCAGGATCTGGGGGATCTCGAATGAGCGACGGCCAGCATCTCGCCGAAAAAGTGCGCCCTGTTCTCGATTACCCCACCGAGGAGCGCGTCCGGCACGCGTGGCAGGACCGGTGGATCGGCTACGACCGCGCCAAGGAAGCTCTCCAGCAGTTGAGCGACCTGGTCCAGTACCCGCGCTCGCACCGGATGCCGAGCCTGGCGCTGGTCGGGGAGAGCGGCAACGGCAAGAGCACCATCCTGGAGCGTTTCGCGAACCAGCACCCGTCTCAGCGGCGCGACGACGGGTCCGGCTACACCCCGGTGCTCAGGGTGGAGATGCCGTCCGGTCCCAGCGAAACGCGGTTCTGGAGCGAGATCCTGAGCACGCTGAACGTGCCCTACCGCGACACGGACGCCGCGCATCGCAAGCGGGGCCAGGCGCTCGATGCGCTGAAGGCCGTCGGCTGCCGCGTGGTCGTGATGGACGAATTCCACAACATCGAATACGGCACCTACAACAAGCAGCGCCAGTTTCTCGGGGTAATCAAGAACCTGAGCAACGAGCTGCAGATCTCGTTGGTGGCTGCCGGCACCTTTTCCTCGCTGCGGACGCTCCAGACCGACGAACAGATCGCGCGGCGCTTCGAGGTGTTGTCGCTGCCGCAATGGGCCTTGGACGAGTCCTTCCTGCGGCTCCTGACAAACTTCGAGCGGATCCTCCCGCTGGCGAAGCCGTCCAACCTCAAGAGCCGTGACATGGCAATGAAGCTCCACGGCATGACGGACGGCACCATCGGCGATCTCGCGCGCGTGCTGAAACGCGCGGCGGTGGACGCCATCCGCTCCGGCGAGGAACGGATCACGGAACGGACCCTCGACAATCTCGAGCGGACCCGGCTCGCGGACTTCACCCAGACGGCGAAACAGTTGTGAGGCGCGGGGGCTGGGCGTTCCGGCTGCCGCCGCACGACGGCGAATTGCTTTCCTCGCTGCTGGTCCGGAACGCCCACGCCCACGGCTGCAGCGGCTATCGCTTCGTGAACCTCTTGTGGCCGCGGCGCCCCGCGTGGAACCGCGATGTGGACCGGAACCAGGATGACGCCTGGTTGCGGGAGATTGCCGACCATCTCGGCGTGCCGCGCGAACGCCTCGGCCAGGCGACACTCGCGGACTACGCCGAGCGCCTGGCCGGCCCGGGATGGGCCCGGCGCGGCACCGTCAGGCTGCTGCTGTCGGCGGGGATCCTGCATCGCACGCGCCGGCGGCACGGTCTCCAATACTGCCCCGCGTGCCTCGCGGCCGACCGGAAGCCCTGGTACCGGAAGATCTGGCGCGTGGGGTTCGTCCTGCAGTGCCCGGAGCACGGCGAACCCCTCCGCGACGCCTGCCCGGTCTGCGACGCGCCCGTGATTCCGCACCGTTCGGCAGTCGGTCACGCCGATCACTGTCACGCTTGCGGATTTCCGCTTGTGGGCGAGCTGGTTCCTTCGGCACCGGAGATCCCGGGATCCGCGCTGCGTCTGCAGGACAAGCTGCTGGCCGTGCTGGAGACAGGGACCACGCGCGATCCGATCGGCCCATGGACCGGAACGGAAGC
This sequence comes from Limimonas halophila, assembly GCF_900100655.1. Taxonomy (NCBI): domain Bacteria; kingdom Pseudomonadati; phylum Pseudomonadota; class Alphaproteobacteria; order Rhodospirillales; family Rhodovibrionaceae; genus Limimonas; species Limimonas halophila. Next base: position 139,666 of record NZ_FNCE01000007.1, on the reverse strand, counting down.
CTTTGCGGGGATGCGGACCCTCATGATGCTGGCCTCGCTCCAGAACTACGCGCCGAGGATCCGCCGCGTCCTGGATCTGCCGCCACAGGCCTGGCCGGACGGGACCGAGGTTCGCTTTGAGGAAGCGCGCCTGCCGGTCCGGGTGTCGCTGATGGAAACCGTTGCCGCCCTCCTGGAGCGCTGGCCGGCCGATTTCCACGACGTTGCGGCCGAACTGCGCCTGAGCCAGCGCTTCTTTCGGCGCTGGGACGTTCCGCCGGCCCTGGCCGCGGAGATCGCACGTCTCGGCGAGGGCTTTACCAGGGACCGCCGCTACGAGCCGGTCGTCTACACGCCGGAGATGATGCGCCTGCGGCGCCGGGACCCAGCCGCCTACCGGCAAGCCCGCGCAGCGCGGCTGCTCGACGCCTGCGGCCGATCGTCCGCGGGCCTACCTCCGAAGAGCCGGTCGCCCCGCACCCGGAAGCGCTATCCTCCGTCGGACCCCGGGGAGGACGACGCATGAGGCGCACCGGCGAGGCGGTCTTTTCAGCCGAGGCGGCACGGAAAGGCTTCGAGGCGCGGCAGAGGCGCCTGTCGGCGACGTGCAGCCGCTGCGGCCGCTCCCGCCGGATTGCCGACACCACGGCCGACTCACGACCGCTCTGCGGCGCTTGCAGCGCTCCAATCCCGGCCGTTCATGCCTGTCCAGGATGCGGCACAGAGCTGCCCGGCGACGGCAACGGCTTCTGCCGCACCTGCCAGAACATGCGGCGACGAACCCAGCGCGCCGAGACGCGCAGCGCCGAGATCCGTCAGTCCTGGGTCCAGGAGCTGTATCTCGGCCTCTGCCGGTCCGACGCGATCGCCAAGCAACCGAACAACGAGCTGGCGATCGTCGACCGGCAGCTCGAAACCATCCGGCGGATCGACGGAGCGTTCACCGATCCGGGGCAGCTGAGTCAGGAGAGCTTGTTTGGGGTCTTCGGCGCCGAGGGCCTGCGGCGAGCCTTCCACGCCATGGCCTACCTGTGCGACCGGGTCGGTTTCGCCTGGTCCGTCGAGGAGCTGGAGAGGCTGACCGAAGAACGCCGCCAGGACGTGATCGTCGCCGCTGCCGAGGCCGCGTGGTTCCACCCCGTGCTCGTCGCCTACCGGTCGCAGCTGCGGTCCGGACGGCCGAAATCCCTCAAGGCGCGCACGGGACGGCTCTACCTCCGGGCGGCGGCGGATCAGTTGGCGCACGCCCGGGACATCCAGCGCATCGAGGACCTCTCGCAACGCCACGTCCGTGGCTATCTGCGCGGCCACAAGGGGCAGGCGGCTTCGGTGAGCGCCTTCCTGGGCTTCGTTGAGCGCACCTACGGCGTCGCACTGCATCGCCCCCGCGCCCGGCGAAGCTCACCGGAACACCTCGATCGCCTGGCAATCCGAGAGGTCGACGAACTTCTGAGCACCACCTCCAGCAGCGATCCACTGCCCCAACGCCGAGCCAAGATCGTGCGCGCAATCTCGCGGCTATACGGGGTGCCCGTGAAGAAGTTGTTGGCTCTACGTCGCGGCGACCTTCAAACCGATGGGAACCGGTACATCTTGAGCGTCGCCGGCGAACGCATCGTGTTAACCGATCGCCTCAGTACGGCCCTGGGCGCGCTGATTCCCTCGGACCCAAAAGGCGTCATGTTCTCTGGCAAGAACGCGCACCAGTCAATGCACTCAACGAGCCTTCGATACAATCTCAGGCATGCTAAATAGATCAAATTATGTGAGACGGCGCTCAAGACTACAACCGAGGATGACGTTACCAGACACTGGCGTGCTCGCAACATCGCCCCGACGACACATATAAAAAATCAAAAGCCTAATTTCCATCTAGGCATTGAATGAAACGCAATGTCTCATATTTTCTTACAAAAAGTCGTCCCGCCACTGTGTAGCGGGACAAATATTTCCTCAATTATCTTCGGAATCCACCGCCAACAGGAAATTATGCATGGTGGTTTTGTCCTTCGTTGGTTTCGTCCGCACTTTCGTTGCCTTTTCGCCTCGAATCGGAGGGCGGGCCTTCATGCTGGCGTTCGTCGAACTCCTGCGGCTCTGACGTTCCAGACGCGAAATCGTCCTGTCCGCCGCTTCCATCTGACGGCGCACGAGCTTCTCCATCCCCGTGTTCGGGTTGCCCTGCCTCATCATCTTCCCTTTGCCGAACGGCCTCCTTGGCTTTGAGAGACACATTTATGACCGTTGCATCACTACGTGGGCATCTCACACTGTCTGCCCACCCCTGGGCTAACAAAATTTCCTCATGCTCAGGGTAACGAACATTATAGAACAGATATTCAGCTTCGTCAATGTCGATCACCGAGCTATGTGACGGATAAGCTGAAATTAAATCCTCTATTGCATTTAATCTCATATTGTTCGAGTTCAAGCGAAGCCCATAGTGCTCTGCAATCCGAGTTGCGCGGTGCTGCTCGCCAACTCGAACTGGATCAATCTGCCTGGTAATCGGCGCATACAGATCTGCAGTCAGCTCACGCGCAATCTGTGCAGCAGTTACAGCAGATATGTGGCCACCGCTCTTCTGAACAATGTTCAGTAGCGTATGCTCAAACGTATAAAAAGCGTGACGCGAAACAGCAGTAAGCCCTTCGAAAATATCCAACCCTGAGTGGACCTGCAAAAGTTCATCCGGCTTAGTAGTCTGGACATCAAGCGGTCCAAGTTCACCAAAATCGGTCATTACAATTTCGTCAGCCCCCAATGTAACGAGGGTTCCGGCACTCTTGCAAAGGCCGAAAATGAAAATACTGAATGATCTATAATAGCGCCTTATATGTCTCGATATATGGAATGCCGCATCAGCATCCCCTCCGTCTGTGGTTAAAAACAAGAACAGACGAGACCTTGACGTGCTTAGCGACAAAACTTCAGCTATCAATTGATCTGCGCCGGACCTTAAGATAGGGCCCGAATAGATGATCGCATCTGCATCGAGATCTTCCAATATCTGATCATATTCTTCTAAGCTTGACGATTCTATCATACCAACCTCTCTTGCTCCGCTAGATGAGCGAGAGCGTATCCACAACAGGGGCGCGCATCAATACGTAGGAACTTTGTCTTATAGAGAGGGGGACTATTTGGCGTGTGAAATAACACAAACAATTCGATCAACGTGCCGCAGCGCACACGCTGAGGTAATTAATCGCTGCGGTTGTCGACGCCAAAGCGAAGCCCGTGGACACACCTCCAGCAATCACAGCGCGTAGGCCATTCGTATGGATTCCGCCAAGCTTCTCACCTACTGGAACTACTGCTTGAAGGATGCGGATCTCCTCGAGATCCAGGTCAAGGAAGACACCGAACTCACCTACGTCAGCCAAGATACACTGCGGGCGGGCCAGCTGGACCAGACGGCCGTGAACGCCCTCTGGGATAGCGCCAACGCCGAATCGAAGATCGGCCCCGACCAGTACGGCGAAACTCGCCTGGAAATCCTTGCGGCGCCATTGGTCCTTCGCGCGGAGACGGCGCGAGGGGGACGCGACCGGACGAACGGTAAACCGCGCCTCGTCCTGATCGTCCCGGCGCGGCTCGACGAAGCCGGGGCGCTTCATCCGCATCCGGAGCAGGGCGCTTTCGTGGCGCGGCAGTTCCTGGAACCCATGGGCGGTGGCGAACCGACGGTCGCGGCCCTCGACGCCTACGACGCGGCACGGAGCATCTTCGATGAGGTGCGGGCGGACACCTGGTCCGAGCATCTCCGGCGTGCCGAAGCGCTGCTGGCGAAGACCCTGCAGGCTGCCGAATCCGGCTCACCACCACAGCAGAGCGGCGCAACCGAGGAGGATCCGGCCGATGGAGCTATGTCCGCACACGGCGGGGCGGTTCCACCGGGATGGCTGGCCCTCGACGAGGCGGCGCTTCTGCCAACCTCGGGCCTGGTCCAGGCCGGACACCATCTGCGCCGCCTGACGGCCTATGCCGCAGAGGGCGACAGCAGGAAACGCCTGCGCGGCACAGCGTTATGCTCCGTCATCCAAGGCGGCGAACGCCGAGGCCTGCGCCACTGGCGCGGGCGTTCGCGCAAACAGGCGCATCTCGGCCAAATGAAGGGCGACTTCCCGCTCGCCGAGCTGCAGCGCGAGGCGCTGGCCCATTACAACGAGACGGGCGACGGCGAAGTCCTGGCCGTGGACGGCCCGCCCGGCACGGGCAAAACCACGCTCATCCAGTCAGTCGTGGCCCACCTGGTGGTGGACCGCGCCCGCCGGGGCGCCGAGCCGCCGCTGATTTTCGGTACGTCGGCGAACAACCAGGCCGTCACGAACGTGATCGACGCTTTTGGCGAAAGCAGCGGCGATGACGGTCCGCTCGGCCTGCGGTGGCTTCCGGAGGTGAGTTCCTTTGGCCTGTACCTGCCGTCGCCCAGCCAGCAGGTCAGCGAGGGCTACCAAGTCGCCGGCCTCAACGGCTGGCAGTGGAGGGGCTTCATCGCGGACAAGCACGACCCGGAGTACATCTCGAAGGCAAAGGCCGCGTTCGCCGCGGCCTGCCGGCTCCACAACGGCGCCGACACCGTCGACACGGGCGTCCAGGCGCTGTGCGACGAGATCCGGGCGGAGTGCGATCGCATCGAGCGGGCTCAAAAGACGGCGCACGACGTGCTCGAAGGCCGCGGCGCACTCCCGGGCGGCACGCTCGCCAGCGCGCGCGACGAGCTGGAGTGCCGGCGCAAGGCGTGTGCGGACACCCAGGCGCGTTACAACGAAACCATCGAGCGGGTTCAGCGGGAACGCGAGCCGGCTGCCGCGCGGTGCGATGCCGTAAGGGATCTGCATGCGGAGGCCGCTCCGCTTACCGCTCGCGGCCTCATCGCCGCGCTGCTCCGCCTTCTGCCGGGTCGTCGCGCGAGGGCTTGGCGGCGCCTTCAGCACCGTCTTCGGGAACTCGACCTTGGCGAAATCGCCGGCGCCCCGTTCGACCGGCTCGAGGCACCGTCGCCTTCGGAGTTGCGTGCCGCCTTCGAGCGCCTCGACCGTGATGCCAGGGAGGCCGTCAAAGCCGCGGACGATCGTGTTGCCCGGCTGCGGCGCGAACGCGACGCCGAGGTCCAGCACCTCCGGAAGAAGGAACGCCGTCTTCGAGAGACGATCCGCCACATGGAGGATCTCGAGGACCGTTTCGCGCGCCTGGTGAGCGAGTTTTTGCAGCGGACCGGCGGCGTGACGCATCCGGGCAAGGCTGAAATCCTTGAGAGTCCGGCCTCCATCGAGGAGCTGCTCGACGTGAAGGCTCGCCACAGGGCCTTCCTGCTCGCCGTGCACTACTGGGAGGGCCGCTTTCTGCTGGAGGCCGACCGGGACGTGGTGAACGCCAACAAGCCGGGGGCCAAACTGAACGGGGCGCCCGCCGGCGCGCGGCGCGCCACGCTGCGCCGGACGGCGATGCTGACGCCGTGCATGGTGTCCACGGCCTACATGCTGCCGCGGTGGCTGAGCTGCCGTCAGGGCGGCGCTGACGGAGAGACGGTCTACATGCTGGGCGAGGCGGACCTGCTGATCGCGGATGAGGCCGGCCAGGCGAGCCCGGACGTCGCGGGTCCGCCCTTCGCGTTGGCGCGCACGGGCCTCATCGTGGGCGACATCTGGCAGATCGAACCCGTCCACGACCTGCCCGTGTCGGTCGACGAGGCGAACCTGCGCCAGCTCGGACTTGACCGCGACACTGTGGCCGGGGACACGATCCGCAAGAACGGTCTCAAGGCCTCGCCGGGCAGCGGGGAAGACACCGGCGGCAACCTCATGGTGGCGGCTCACCGTGCCACCGCGTGGTCGCGCGCACATGCCGATGAACCGCCACGGGCCGATGGGCTCTTCCTGGAGGAACACCGGCGCTGTCCCGATCCGATCATCGGCTTCTGCAACGACCTCATCTATGAACCCGAGGGACAGCCGCTCGTCCCCTGTCGGGGAAAGAAGGTCGCCGGCGGGCTGCCGTTCTTCGGGTGGGTGGACGTCGTGGGGCGCGTCGAACGGCGCGCCGGCAGCATGGCGAACCCCGACGAGGCCGACGCGATCGCCGCCTGGCTCGCCCGTAACCGCCTGGCGCTCCAGCGGACCTACGGCAGACAAGGCGAACGCCTCGAGGATCTCGTCGCGGTGGTCACGCCCTACCGCCCCCAGAAAGAAGCGCTGATTCGTGCTTTGAGGAACCAGGGCATCCGCGTGGCGCGGAACGCGGGCATGACGGTCGGCACGGTGCACGCACTCCAGGGCGCTGCCTCGCAGATCGTGATCTTCTCGCCCACGATCACCGGCGACGTCGACAAGACCGCGTTCTTCGACCGGCAGCCCAACATGCTCAACGTGGCCGTCTCGCGCGCCAAGCGGTCCTTCCTGGTGTTCGGCGACATGCGGCGCTTCCGGGGGGAGGGCCGCAAGCATTCCGACGTGCTCGCGCGCCACATGGAGCGCGCGGTGCAAACAGGCTCGCAGACTGCCTCGGTCTAACGCCCTGCCCGCAGATCCGGGCCTTCCCGTTCGCTACCCACCCCGTGCTAAAACGTGCGCGGGATGAAGCGTGTTGTTGTGAACAATTCGCAGGTGCAGGGATGACCCGCGAGCGCGAGGAAAGCGACAAGATCAGCAGCAACGTGACCGTCAATGGCCGCCGAACCAGCCTCAGACTCGAACGCGAATTCTGGGACGGCCTTTACAAGATTGCGAGAGATAAGAAAACGAGCGTCAACGAACTCGTTTCACACGTGGACAAGCTCCGGTCTCGTCAGCTCACCGCGGCCGTTCGAGGATTTGTCCTCGACTACTTCCGCGACAATCAATGACGGCCTGCCACCGCCGCCAAAGGTCCAAAGCTATCGCAAGCCCTCGCACGGCTTGCCGTCGCCGTCGCCATCCAGGCGATGCGGATCTCCCGGCTGGTGCGCCTCGAAAAACCGTTTGGCGGCGCGATGGGTCTCGAAATCCGAGCAGTCACGGTCCGCGACTTCCGGGTTGCCCGATGTGCCGGAGGTTCCCCGGCGCTCTCCGTCGCGCCAGCGCCACGGCGGGATCGGGTCGGAGCGTCGCCAAAGGCCACGGCGGTGGCGGCGCGCCTCGCGCTCGAGAGCCGGTAGGCGTGGATCGTCCGCGTAGCGATCGTAGACCCAGGCGTGGCCCCGGCGCACCAGCCACCGATTCACGTTTTCTCCGTCGTGGCGCACGATTCGGTTTCCGGCGCGTCCACGCCCTGTAACCGGATATCTTTCCCGCCGACCACGACCGTGTCGCCATCGGTCACCCGCGCCTTCCCCGTCAGCGCGGCCGCATCGGCCACCTGGCCAGCCAGGCCGACGCTCACGGCCATGGCGGCGGCGACGGCCAGGCCCCGATACGTCACAGCCATCCCGCGAACATCGCGACCATAAGCAGCGCGAACCCCGCCGATCCACTCCCCATCAACACCCACGGCAACCATCGCGGCCACGGCGGTCGCGCCGACGGCGAGGGAGGCGGCACGTTCAGCCTTCGGATTTTGGGCAGCTGGGTCAGGTGCATAGCCGGCGCCTGCCAGATCGTCTCATCGAGGGCAAGGTCGCGGCCCTCAGGCGCGATCCCGGCTCCGGGGCGCCCCGCCACGCACTGCCTGCGTGACGCGCGATGGCCGGGCCTTCCGTCGGCCCGCTCATTGCGCCCTTCCCGGAACCTGCTCCCTGCACGCGCATACACACCTATGAAACGTGACAGCTTTTCAACCCCCTCCGTCGGTGCTTGGATGCCGCCAGCCCACAACAGCGAGTACCATCGCATGTTTCTATTTCTACCGATGCTTCGCATACAGTGGTTTCGCGTGACCACTCTCACACCGCTGCATGCTCAGGCGAGCCGGCGCGCGGAATGGCCGACGAGGAGGGACGTGCGCGGTTCACCCCAGCTACCGCCCGACCCAGCAGCGCCGGCCTTCCACGCTGCGCCTAGCCGCTCGGCACGGCCGGTCAAAACATAAGCGCAGATGCATTGCCGACGCTGAACGAAACGCCGCGGGGGCGCTCATGCCAACGCCAAACAACCCTGTGTCCAGAGTTTCGGCGCAATTGCGAAACATCTCCGATCTTTCGCAATTGCGAGTCGTGTTCCACGACATAACGCAGTCGCTCGGTTTCGACTGGTATGTATATGCGAATTTTCGGACTCTTGGTTCTTTCGATACGCCGCCCTCGCTCATATCCAACTATCCACAGGGCTGGCTCGACGAGTACATGGAAAATCAGTACGACCGCATCGATCCCGTCGTCGGGCGTACGGTCCGTGAAATATCTCCGTTTTTATGGTCGCGTCTATATCCCGATTTCCGAAAGACTGATCAAGAACGCCATATGATGGAACGCGCTGCCTCTTGGGGGCTTCGGACCGGATACGTCGTTCCGGTTTCGAAGAACTCAAAGACCGTGGCTTTGGTTTCTTTCGTATCGCGCCATGACATCGACGTCGTCGAGCCGATGGTTGCGAGCGAGGGGGATGCCCTCTCCTACGTGGCCATCATCATCTACAACGCGATCGCGAACATATCGCGTAAATGGAAACACGATATTCCGAAACTTTCCAAACGGGAAACCGAAGTCCTTCGTGCCTTGTCGGCTGGTAAGTCCGCAAAACAAACCGCCGCCGAACTGGGTATAACTGCAAACACGGTATATTTTCATAACATGAGGATAAAGAAAAAACTTAAAGTTAGAAATTTGGAGCATGCAATTAGTGTGGCAACAGAGTTCAACCTCTATCAGTGATGTCAACCTATGAAACGTGACAGCTTTTCAGCCCCTGCCAGGGCTGATGGAATCCCGCGCGACCAACGCAACGGGGGATTCCATGGTCATATCAATCCGATCCACGCAGCATGAAGTCTTCGAGCCGACGATCATGAACATGCACAATCTACGATATCGCGTTTTTATACGGCGTCTTGGATGGGATATCACATGTTTTCACTCATCAATATATGGATTTCTTGAGCAGGACGAATACGATCTTGAAGATCCGGTCTATCTCATTGCAACGGATGTCGACGGTGCGGTCGTCGGGTGCGCTCGCCTGATCCCATGCACGCGGATGTGCATGATCGACAATACCTTCGCGGCCATTAAGGGCGGCTTCGAGCCCGAGGACCGCAACCGTGCCTTGGAGGCCAGCCGCTTCGCTGTGGACACACAGCGCTCCACGCGCCTGAACAAAAGCAAGATGATCACGCGGACCGCAGCCGAACTCCTGAAGGCGATGGTGGAGTACGGGCTGCACAATGGCTATGAGCAAGTCGTGTTCATCACGGATGCCCGATTTGAAAAAATCCTTCGTTTTTGCGGCTTGAGTGTCGAGCGGATTGGCAGTGACGGCTCGCACCAATCCGTTTCCACCGTCGCAGGCCGTTTTCCGACCGACCACCAGCAACTGCAACGGATCGCCCGGACTTGCGGGCTCTGGGAGCCGTCCCTGTGCGCCCCGGTGATACCGGGCGAAGCTTTGCGGGAAGGAGAGCAGGATGTCAAAGCAGCCGTCGTCTGACGACCAGTCTTATGTTGCCTTGATGCTTCACGAGCTATCTCGGGAAATGTCGGCGCGCGGGCTTCGCGGCGAACCCAAGTTTTACGTGGAGCTGGCGCTGACGGCCCTGCAGGAGGAAGCGCCTCAGGTCGAAGGCGGGTCCGAGCAGTCGTAAGGTCCGCCATGGGCGCGGCCCGCACACGCCCTGTATCCCGATTATGAGGCCCCAGGACCTCGGCCAGCCATGCCCTGGGGCCTCATGTTCGACCCATCCGGGAGTCACACACCGCCCGCGCTGCACGGGACCTCAACCGGCGGCATCGATCCGCCGGGTCCGGGGATGCCGACTTCCCGAGGGACGCGTGTTGCCGTGTCCGTCACAGATTGGAACACGTGTTTTCGGGCGTGTCCGAGCCATCGGCAGGAAGTTGTGCCGCGAGAATCTTGCAGACGTTCCGTCCATAGATCCGACGCAGCGCCTCGTCATCGAACGCGGGCACGCCCTCGGGTGTCGGGAACTGCCGCAACGCAGCCGTCAGCGTCTGAAGGCCCGCGACGTCGAAGGGAGTCTTCACGGCCCCGTCGAAATCGGAGCCCAGAGCGATGTGATCCAACGGATCGTAGTCCGGTTCCTGGCGGCGCATCTCGTCCACGAAGTCGGGCGCGCTCAGCGCCTTATACGCTGCATGGAACGTAGCGGCCACGGACTCCATTCCGCGCCCGGCCGCCTGCGGCCAGTAGCCGATGGCGACCACGCCGCCAGTGCGGGCGACATCCTGGATCTCATCCCTCCGTAGATTGCGCTCGTAGACACAGTCGCCGGCGTGCTGTGCCTGGTCGCACCGACTTCTGACCCCGGTGTGCGAGACGACCACCGGACCCGAACGGTCCGCGGTTCCCTGCGAGATGCCGCGATCCGTGGCATGAGCGAGATCGATCACCATGCCCCGACCCTCGGCGGCCTCGAGGAATGTGCGCCCGTCGTCGGTCAGGCCCGCGCGCTGGTCGCAGCCTTCACTGGACGCGCCGAGGGCGTTGTTGAAGCGATGGGTCGGGGCGACCATCCGAACGCCGGCGTCGAAGAGTTCCCGAACGCCCTTCTCGACGGGCATGCCGTCTCCGCCAATCCAGTGGGCGCCCTCGACGGCAAGCAGCGCTCCAACCACCGGCTCACCGTTTTGCCGCTTGGCGATCAGCTCCTGGAGGTCCCCAACGTCGCGGACGAGCATGAGGTAAGGCGCTTTGGCGTTCGCTTCGTGGCGCTTTTGGGAGCGGTCGATGAAGCCCTTCAACCGATCGATCTGATAGAACGCGCGGTCGTGCAAGCTGAACCATGTATCGAGCGGCCGCATCTGTGCGACCTGCAGCCATCCGACCTCATTCAGATTGTCGGGCGCGATGCACTTGCTGGCCTTCGGATTGACCAGCTCCGCGTCCGCCGGGGCTTCTTCCTTCTTCGGGGTCTTCGTGACCACCGCGAAGACCTGCAAGGCGACGTTGCCCTCGACGAGCCTCGGCAGATCCACGTGCCCGAAGTCCGCGCGCTCGAGCAGGTCGCGGTCCCAGAGCATGGTGTCCGCGTGCAGATCCGCGACGAACAGGGAGGAGTGCAGCTCGCGGGTCTCTTCCGTCACAGCCGGGGCATCGGCCGGCTCGTAGACGGCGTTCATGTCTTCGTCGATCCAATCCGCGCAACCGGCGAGAAGGCCACACGCCACGACGAGGGGCCCGAACCTGCGCATCGCACGCATCAAACACCTCACAGCCATCAACTCGTCGGGAACTCACCACGGCCGGCTTCGGACGCGTTTGCACTCAAGCGGTCCACCAAAGCCTGAACGCGCTCATTTTCCCGTTCGACGAGCGCTTCGCCGGTTCGACGCAGCCGCTCGAGATTCTCTGCGCTCGCATCGTCCATGGCACCGCTGGGCGCCGGCGTATCGTCGTCCAGCCGTTCGAGGGGAATGTCGAAGCGCCAGTACCGGTCCCCGAGGAACGTGCGAAGCTGGTCGCTGACCAGATCCGCGGGGCCGTCCATCAGGATGGAGATCAGGGATCGCACCCAGCCGACCGCGCCCCAGTCCTTCACCGTGTCGTAATCCAGCGGTTCCTGGTCGGTCCCCGTGCCGAACGAGATCACGTGGATATCGTCGTCCGGGAAGATCGCGCGTGCCGCCGTAAGGGCGACGCTGGCCGGGTTGGTGGCGAACACGCCGCCGTCGATGAGGTCGAACGTGGCCTCTTCGTTGAGCGCCTGGGCTCGGACCGGCTCGAAAAACGTCGGTGCCGCCGAGGTCGCGCGCGCGGCGTCCACCAAGGAGACATTCTGGGGCGCGACCAGTTGGCCGTCGCGCGCACTGGGAGAGCCGAGGTAACGCGGCCGCCGCGTTTGCAGGTCGTAGGACGTGACCAGCATCCCGGTCGTGAGGTCGTCGAGCGTATACTCGCCCACGACCTCCTGGATCACGTTCACAAGGCCGTCGGCCGGGTATTTCCGATCGAAGAGGCCGGTGACTTGGTTGTCGTCCTCGATCGCACCGACCGATCCGGCTTTACCGCGCGGAGGTGAATCGTCCCGACCCCCGCCGTCACCCCGATCAGCAGGCCCTGCGAAGATCTCCGGGCCCTGTTCGAGGTAGAGCTGCAGCAACTCCGCCGCCGAGCGCAGCGGCCCCTCCTGAACCTGCGAGAGGCCGACGGCCAGGATGCCACCCGTAGACGTCCCGACGATAATGTCGGCCACTGCGGAAATCGGGCGGTCCAGGCGCCGCTCGATTTCTTTCAGCACCACGGCGGGAATCACCCCTCGTATGCCGCCGCCGTCGATCGCAAAAACGTACCGATCCGCCATGATTCCCCGTACCACTCGACGCCCTGGAACGCCTCTTCGTCATTCTCGCGGAGCTCCAGGATCGACAGGTGTCTCGTCGACCTCATAACTGTTCGGAAGGTTGCCGGGCGCGTAATCACAATGCTGCCGGCGTGTCTCCACGCTCTCGTGTATCCGAACGCCTTGAGGAATTGGCCGCTCGTACGGGACCAAGACCCAATAATACCATTTCAACGAGTTGTGCAGCTTACCGCATGCTTCTGGTGCGTATCGTTTGACGCGGTCGTGATCGAACGCCACGCCGTTATCCTGCGCTTTCCGGATCATCCACTGCAACGGCACATGGGCCAAGCCAGCCTCGGCGTAACCGCCGCCGACATCACTGTGAACGCCGGCAAACCATACTTCCTCAAAACCCTTCTCACGCTCTGGGAGCAGCCACCGGCTTGGTGCGAACGGCCTGCGGCGTTCATCGATGGAGAGCGCCTTGTAAGCCGTATCCGCCAGGTCTCCGACCGGCCCGTTGAGGAAATGGCGCTCTGAACGCAGGAACGGCCCCAGGCTGGCCACCGTGTCCCACACTCCGATCATGCTGGGCCGGCAGGAGCGCGCCACCGTGTCCTTGAAGTCCGCGGCCACTTGCTCGTTACCCGATTGCAAGTACATCTCGATGGCGTACGGCAGCAGGTTGTCGTGGTCCGGCAGCAAAAGCCCACACTTGCGGAGCAAGCCCGCGAGTGCCTCGACCGTGAACGCCCCGCGGCTGAAGCCGATCAGAACGACGCGATCGCCCTCTTCGTAAACGTTCATGAGGTAGCGATAGGCGTCCGTGATGTTGCGTACGATCCCGTGACCTAGGGCCTTGCCACGAACCTTTCCAAGCCAGGCTGCCGCTTTGTGCAACCATGTCTTGCCGAACTCGACACGCTCGGGATCGAAGGTTCCCACACCCGGATCGTAGAAGCACCTTTGCTCCGGACTCTCACGGAGACACGAATAGAACTTCAGTGGATTGGTTTTGTTTCCGTCAAACTTCTGGCCAGTGCCGTCACAGCAGACAACGATGGTCTTCACGTATCCCCCGGTAGCTCACAACCCAAGTTTGTAGGTTTGAAGGGTAACCACCTTTGGCGAACGTTGCAAAAATATGGTGTATGCGGCCAACCTCAATCTACCTGACTCTTCAGCGCACGGGGTCGCCAACAACCGCGGTTTACGAAATCAGCGCCCACTCCACCTCTGCCTGCACGACGCCCCAGCTCCCCCAGGACACCTGATCATGTCTCTTTGAAGCGCCAGCAAAGCGGTACGCGTGCCGTTGCCCGCGCCGAGTCCCCATGTATCTCCAAGGGGCTTTCACCCCACCCGCTTAACGTGTTCCGGTGTCTTACTTCCACATTTTCCGCTTGCATCCCAGATATGGTTGCCCCACCCTATCAACATCCATGTTCCCCAATGAAGTAGAATGGCCATCGTGACAACTGCACTGGGCGTCTTCCAAGGCGGTGGCGCAATGGGCGTGGCTCACGCCGGAGCACTCAAAGCTGCGGAGGAGGAAGGTTATGTATTCCGCGGTGTAGCCGGCGCCTCGGCTGGTGCATTAGTCGCCACCCTAGTCGCAATTGGATATCGATCCGACGACCTTATTGATCCTGCCTCTCCCTCCTCCAATATATTAACCAATTATGCGGCCGATCCGATCACCGTATTCGGTCATAAAAAGTGGCGAACATTCCGTAAAGCCAGTGCTCAAAGTAATATTTATGCATTTCTGATGCTGAATTTCGGCCGCCACGTTGGTCGAATTGTTCCGAGTTCCCACACGGTTCAGAAGTCGATTATTGAAAATTTTTATTATATAGATATATCTTCGCTACGTGAACGAATTAATTACATAATTCGCGTAAAGTTGGCAAGTAATCTCGGAGTCCCAAACGATGACGAGTCTTTGCCAGATTGGGTTTGTTTTCGCGACATAGACCCATTAGATCATAATTGGGCCGCTTTTCTAAAAATTGTTGCGACTGACGTCATCAATCGTCGGCCTGTGGTATTCGGCCACCACACTCCCGACGTAGTCATAGCCGATGCTGTTTTAGCGTCTATCTCAATACCGTTCGTTTTTTCGCCGGTCGACGTACAAGAGGCAAATAAGCAGCATTCCAGCCAACAGCATTCCTACGACTCTTCTTCACGTTGCTTTTTAGACGGCGGCTTAGTTGGCAATCTCCCGGCATGGGTTTTCTCAGACGAGAAACGTTACATTGAGCGTCAAATACAAGATCGTGTTCCTTTGTTGGCATTCGAACTCGACGGGGGTGAAAGCAAATTCACTCCAACAAGGCGGTCTGACCGCAGCTACATGACTGAATGTGTAAAATCATTTTTTCTGAATAGGCCATCAGTCCGAAATATTGCCGCGTTTTCTCATTTCTGTACGGAAGTGGGCAAAGCTGGAATTTTCGGTAACCAGCGCATCACCGATGAACTATTAAGCGATTTGTATGTTGTTTCACTGAGCCCGTCAATTGCGCCATTTGATCTTGATATGTCTGCTGAGAAAGCATCCGAGGCCTATCGAGAAGGATATAGCAGGGCGCGGGAAACTTTTGATTTCGATTGCCACATGAAGGGGCAGTTGACGCGGTTTCTTCACGAGCTTCGCGTTGCTCTCGAAAACCGAAGCAGCGAAATTCGCGCAAGCGACGATACGCTCCAGCCCGTAACCTTAAGGGCGATGTTCATACAACCGGTCGGCAGTGGTCGGTTTTCGTTCAAGATTGTTGCCTCGAGTGGACTGGCGAGTAGCGACCCTGATGACGCCCTAATGATCGATTCCCGAAATGCAGGGGCCCCTGCAGCATTTCACAAACGGAAAGCAGTTTATCTGAATGTTAGCCGCAATAGTCGTAGGTCACTTTACATGACGAAGTATGAAATGGCGATGGTTTCTCCGAATTTGCAATCCATCATAGCACTTCCCGTCTGGTCGCCAACGGGCACGGCCGCTGGCACGTCCACAGGGATGAAGCCGTTGGGCGTGGTATCCATTGACAGCAGTGAGGATCTGTGGCGGGAGTACATAGATAGAGTGTTTATGCGTTTGTTTGGTGCTTATGCTATGGTATTCTCATCGATTCTTTCTGAGGCGCTGGGAGGTGGAGGCAATGGTCACTAATCCGAGCCACGATGAGCAGTCGAACGTTACGACCGTTGCGCTGCGGCAGGAAACCCCCTCAGGTCAGGAATATTTTACCAAGGATGTGGATTTTAGCGAGGGAGACGCGCAATGGGTTCTTGAGCGGGTTCAGAGTGTTGAAGAGACATATCGTAACATTGGCCCAAATATAGAACAGAGAGTCAAGAAACTATTGCGTGGCGATAACAGCTAGATCCTGTTTGGCTTCTCTTAATTACCCGGATTCGTGCCAAGGTTCGGCAGTGAGCTGCGTTAATTAATACCTTGGCCGTGTCCTCATGGTCCCGGCTCGTCGCCGTATTTTGGGGTGCGTCCGGCCGGTGGCACGCGGCGAGGAGCGTTGCCTCGGGGATAGGTTCCTCAGAGCACGAACCCGGCCCGGCCGGCCCCGGCCGCACGCGGACATCGCGCGGCCAGGCGGTGCGCCACCCCGCCACGCCAATCCAGTCGCGCGCCGGGCGGCGTGCAAGAAGACCTAGCGTGACAAGGGTACGCAGCAGGTCCAGCCTTCGTACCGCCCTCACGCTTGCTAGGCACGCGAGTCGCATTGACCGATGTTTTGTCGCAGGAACTAATGTAATTCACACCGCCACCCGTCAATGACGGCAGGGACGCGCTGTGGTGCGGATCTCTGTACGGGCGCTGGCTGATCAGCTTGCCGTCGGGCAGGCCGCCGGCCACGGAGTGCACCATCGAGACCTCCAGGGCCTCGCGGGCGTCCAGGGGCGGCATCAGCCCCGGCATGCGCGCGGCCAGCATGGACTTGCCGGCGCCCGGCGGGCCGATCATCAGCATGTTGTGCCCGCCGGCGGCGGCGATCTCCAGCGCGCGCTTGGCCGTTTCCTGGCCCTTGATGTCGGCGAGGTCGGGGGCGCGGCCGTCCGCGGTGGCGACCTGCGCCGCCGGCGGGGTGAGGATCTGCGAGCCCTTGAAGTGGTTCACCAGGGCGATAAGGCTGTCGGGGGCTAGCACCTCCACGTCCTCGCCCGCCCAGGCGGCTTCCGGGCCCTGGTTCGCCGGGCAGATCAGGCCAAGGTCGCGGCCGTTGGCGTGGATCGCGGCCGGCAGCGCGCCCGCCACGTCGGCCAGCCGCCCGTCGAGTCCGAGTTCCCCGAGCGCGAGGTAGGTTCTCGCGTCCTCCGCCGGCACGGCCTCCATCGCCACCAGCACCGCCAGCGCGATGGGCAGGTCGAAGTGGCTGCCCTCCTTGGCGAGGTCGGCGGGGGCGAGGTTCACCGTGATGCGCTTGGGCGGCAGCGAGAGGCCCAGCGCGCCCAGGGCGGCGCGCACGCGCTCCTTGCTTTCGTCCACGGCCTTGTTGGGCAGGCCCACGATCTGGAAGGCGGGCAGGCCCTGCGACATCTGCACCTGAACCTCGACGTCCACGGCCTCGATGCCGCGGAAGGCGACGGTAGCCACGCGCGCGACCATGCCGGCTCCCCTGTGCTGGCGGGCACGATGGTGTGCACCGACCACACCAGACGCGTGTAACGCAAGCGGGAAAACGCCCTGACCGTCACCGAACCTCCGCACAAAAAGGGGGCCGCCGGATGGCGGCCCCCAAAAGCAGGTGTAGCGGGTGGAGGGGCGTTAGATCAGCCCGTTCTCCTTGAGGAAGGTCTCGGCGACCTGGGAGACGGATTTCTTTTCCACGTCCACCTGCTTGTTCAGGCGCTGCATCGTGGCGTCGTCCAGCTTGCTGGACAGCTCGTTCATCAGCTCGCGCAGCTTGGGGTGCTTCTTCAGCACGTCCTCGCGCACCACGGGCGTGATGGCGTAGTTGGGGAAGAAGTTCTGGTCGTCCTCCAGCACGCGGAAGTCGAAGGCGGCGTTGCGGCCGTCGGTGGCGAACACCATGGCCGAGTTCACCTCGTCCTCGTTCAGCGCCTTGTAGACGAGGCCGGCGTCCATGCGCTTCACCTGCGCGCGGGGGAAGGAGAAGCCGTAGTGCTCCTGCAACCCCGGCAGGCCGTCGGGGCGCGAGGCGAACTCGGCGTCCGTGGCGAAGGTCAGCTCCTTGCCGCCCTCGACCAGCTTCGCCAGATCGCTGATGGTCTCAACGCCGCGCTTCTCGGCGTCTTCCTCCTCCATCGCGATGGCGTAGGTGTTGTTGGCCTGCGAGGGCTTGAGCCAGACGAGGCCCTTCTCGGCGTCCAGCTTCTTCACCTTCTCGTAGGCTTCCTGGCGCGACATCTTCGCGCCGCCTTCCACCTTGTTGTAGGTGATCAGCGAGGTCCCGACGTACTCCCAGTAGAGGTCGACCTGGCCGTTGAGCTGGGCGCGGCGCAGCACGGTGCTGCCCATGCCGTTGCGCACGTCCGCGTCGAAGCCGTGCGCGTCCAGGTACTGCCCCGTCATGTCGCTGAGCAGCAGCTGCTCGGTGAAGTTCTTGCCGCCCACCGTGATGGCTTGCGCACCGGCGGCCGGCGCGAACCCAACCGCGACGGCCGCGGCCATGGCGAGCGCGCGGATGCTGTGTTTGACCATGAAGCCTCTCTCCCTGTCGTTCCGGTCGTGTTTCTTCATGAACGCGGCGCCTGAACGAGCGCCGACGCTTGGCGTTTGCCAAAATCGGAAAGCCAAACATCCGGTCGAGATCATGTCGCCTCGATCCGAATTCACGGCGCGACGGTAGCACGCCCAAAGGCGATTGCGAAATAAAGCTGCGAAATCCCGGCGATGAGTGTCCGCAATTCGCCGCAACCGGCGCGGCGACCGGGACTGCACGCCGTATCACCCCGCTCCTTGCACCGCGCGGGCGCAGATGCAGCCTGTCGCGCCGCATCACAGCCGCCGCTTCGGAGCCCACGCGCATGCTCGCCATCCTTCAGGACGTCGTCGTCGGGATCACGCTGCCCATCGTGCTGCTGGCGCTGGGCGGCTACGGGCTGCAAAAGCACCTGCGCTTCGACGTGGCGACGCTGAACCGCCTGCTGGTCTACGGCGCGTTTCCCTGCTTCATCATCGTCACCCTGGCGGAGGCGCGCATCCCGCTCAGCCAGGTGCAGGGGACGGCGCTGTTCACCGTCGTCCAGTTCGGCGTGCTGCTGGCGGTGGGCTGGTGGGCCGCCCGCGCGGCGGGCCTTGGCGACGAGGGCCGGCCGCTGGTGGCGCTGGCGTGCGCCTTTCCCAACGGCGGCAACTTCGGCATCCCGCTGATCGAGCTGGCGTTCGGCGGCGATCTGGTGACGCACCAGGTGGTGATCGTTTCCATCCACACCGTCCTGCTGCTGTTGGTGGTGCCGCTGGTCTACGCCCAGGGGCGGACGAGCGTGCTGGGCCACGCCAAGGCGCTGGTGGAAACGCCCATGCTGCCGGCGGTCGCCATCGGCCTCGGCCTCAACGCGCTGGACTGGTCGATCCCCGAGGTGCTGCGCACCCCCATGCACACCTTCGGCAAGGCCTACGTCGGCCTGGCGCTGGTCAGCCTGGGGGCGCAACTGGCGCGCAGCGGCCTTCGGATTCCGGCGCGGGAGACGGCCACGGCCGTGGGACTGCGCCTGCTGGCGGCGCCGTTGCTGACGGCGGCGGCCGTGTTCCTGCTGCCCTTCCCGGCGGAGCTGCGCGCCCTGCTGCTGGTGAGCACCTGCGCGCCCGCCGGCATCCTGCTGGCGATCTTCGCCGTGGAGTACCAGGCCAAGGAGGAGCTGGCCTCGGCCATCGTCTTCGTCTCCACCCTGCTGGCGCCGCTGGTGGTGACGGCGGCGCTGGTGGCGGTGCGGCTGTAAGCGGGTGACTTAAACAGCTAAAGGCATGGCCTCATTCTGTCTTTCTCCTAAAGGAGAAAGGACCCTAGCCGATATGCCGCCGCTAAACGCGTGTGGTCTGGGTCGTTCCGCTGACTGCGTGTTGGGAGAAGACCGTCTTGCCGGCGGCCCGCCGCGGCGCGTACCACCGGCGCTGAAACCGGCCACGGGAGAGCGGCATGCGCGCGGCCCAGTTCGACACCTTCGCCGGCCCCATCGGCGTGCGCAGCGTTCCCGACCCAGAGCCGCCGCGCGACGGCGCGGTGGTGCGCGTCCACGCCAACGGCATCTGCCGCTCGGACTGGCACGCCTGGCAGGGCCACGACCCCAACGTCCGCCTGCCCCACGTGCCCGGGCACGAGCTGGCCGGCGAGGTCGTCGCGACCGGCCCGGACTGCCCGGCATTCCGGGCCGGAGACCGTGTGACCGTGCCCTTCGTCATGGCCTGCGGCAGCTGCCCGAGCTGCTGGTCCGGCCAGCAGCAGATCTGCGAGCACCAGCGCCAGCCCGGCTTCACGCAGTGGGGCGCCTTCGCCGAGTACGTCGCCGTCCCCAACGCCGCCAGCAACCTCGTGCGCCTGCCGGAGAACCTCGGCTATCCCGCCGCCGCCAGCCTGGGCTGCCGCTTCACCACGGCCTACCGCGCGCTAATCGAGCAGGGGCGCCTGCAGACGGGCGAGTGGGTGGCGGTGCACGCCTGCGGCGGCGTGGGGCTGTCGGCGGTGATGATCGCCGTGGCGGCGGGCGCGCACGTCGTCGCGGTGGACGTCAACGCCGCGGCGCTGGACCGGGCACGGGCGCTGGGCGCAAGCGCGAGCGTGAACGCCGCCACCGCCGCCGACGTGGCCGAGGCGGTGCGCGATGCCTCGAACGGCGGCGCGCACGTGAGCCTGGACGCGCTCGGCCACACCGCGACCTGCCGGAACTCCATCCGGGGCCTGCGCCAGCAGGGCCGGCACGTCCAGGTGGGGCTGCTGACCGGGGAGCACGCCGCGCCGCCGCTGCCCATGGACGAGGTGATCGCGCGCGAGCTGGAGCTGCGCGGCAGTCACGGCATGGCCGGGCACCGCTTCCCCACGCTCTTCCGCCTGATCGAAACGGGGCGGCTGGACCCGGCGGCGCTGATTTCCCGGCACGTTTCGCTGGCCGAGGGGGCGGAGCGCCTGATGGCGATGGACCGCACGCCCGACGCCGGCATCGCCGTCATCACGTCGTTCGGGTAAGGCTCACCGCGTCTCGGCGTCGGCTTCCTCGGCCGCCGCGGCCTCGTAGCTCTCCTCCGCCCAGGAGGCGCTGACGGGCGAGGCCTGCGAGGGCGTGAGGATGTGCGGGTACTGATCCGTGGGCGCGGGGCGGCGCGTCATGCGGTAGACGCCGAATCCCGCGATCGCGACGTGGATCAGCCCCAGGTAGAAGAGAAAGCCCTCGGGCCCCATCAGGTCCATCAGCCACCCCGCGCCCGAGGGGCCGAGCACCGCGCCCCCGCCGTAGGACAGCACCAGCGCGCTGCTGGCCGCCACCATCTGGCGCGGGTCCAGGTGGTCGTTGGTGTAGGCGAGGAAGAGCGGATACAGGCTCAGCACCGCCCCGCCCATCAGCGCCGCCGTCGCCAGCACCGCCAGGTCCGACACCGCACCCGCCAGGTGCACGCCGCCCGCCGCCAGCGCGGCCAGGACCGCGACGCCCGTGATGACGGTGCGCCGGTCCAGGTGGTCGGACAGCTTGCCGATGGGCCACTGCAGGATGGCGCCGCCGAGCACCAGCGCGGTCATGAAGATCGACACCTCGGCCACGCTCAGCCCCGTCTGGCGGGCGTAGACCGCGCCCATGCCGAGGATCACGCCGTTGGCGATTCCGGTGCCGAAACAGCCCACCGCGCCCAGGGGCGAGACGGTGTAGAGGCGCGCGAGGCTCATGGGCTCGGGCGTGTCCGCCGAGGGCTGGCGCGTGGAGGAGAGCAGGATGGGCACGAGGGCAAAGGAAATCAGGATCGAGCACAGGATGAAGAGCGTGTGCTGCTCCGGCCCCGCGACGTTCAGCATCAACTGCCCGCCCGCGAGGCCCAGGTAGCTGATCACCATGTAGAGCGCCAGCAGGCTGCCGCGCAGCGTGTTGCTGGCGCTGTCGTTCAGCCAGGACTCCGAGACGATGTAGAGCCCGGCGAAGGCGAAGCCCGTCAGCAGGCGCATCACCGCCCACACCGCCGGGATCACGAGCACGCTGTGCACCAGAATGGCGATCGAGGCGAGCGAAGCCAGCGCCGCGAAGACGCGCACGTGCCCCACGCGGCGGACGAAGCGCGGGGTGAGCAGCGAGCCGGCGAAAAAGCCCAGGAAGTAGCCGGACATCACCAGCCCGGTGACGAAGCCGCCGAAGGCCTCGGCGTCGGCGCGCACACCCAGCAGGCTGGATTGCAGGCCGTTGCCGACCAGCAACAAGCCCATGCCGAAGAGAAGCGCCCAAAGCCTGGCGGCGGCGGAAAGCGTGGTGTCGTCGCGGGCGGGGGCCTCGGCCGTCGTCGCCATGCTGCCTCGCGGGCCGGAATGCTGAACCGGCCCCGGAGGCTAGAGCACCGGACAGCTTTTCAGAAACAGGTGTGAATAGGTGTGAATGGCCGCGACCACCGGATCGCGGTCCGGTGGCAGGCGGCGGGCGGCCATGACATGACGGTGCGGATTTCCCCGTTGCGTCATGCGCGCACACCGTTGCGCGCATCCACGTTCTTAACCACGAACAATCGTCCGATGCTGTAGCAGTCGCGGCGGCGTGTTTCGAGGCGTGCGGCGGTCAGGAGCGGATGAGCGCCAGCGCCGGGCCGCTCGCGGGATGGCCCCCGGCCGCGAGCGTTTCGTCCACGATCCCGCGCAGGTGTGCCTCGATGCCCTCGGGCTGCAGCCGCCACATGCGCAGCGCGCTTTCCAGCAGCGTGGCATCGGGCGGCAGGGGCGCCGGGTCGCCCGCGTCCTCGCCCCAATCGGCAGACGCGAAGAGCATGTCGAGGAAGGTCGGGAAGGGCGTGCCGCAGGCGCGCAGCAGGGCGTACACGTAGGTCGCCGGAACGCCGCGCATGCCGGCCTCGTAGGCGCGGACGGCATCGGGGTCGGCGTCCGTGACCTCGGCCGCGCGGTCGGGCGAGAGGCCGGCGTCCACGCGCACCCGCGCGATCACGGCCGCGACGCGCCGCGTTTCGGGCAGAACCGGCCGCGCGTTGTCCTGATCAACCGGCATGCGAACTGTAACTCCGCGCTGTGCCTCTCATGCGACGTATTTCGCTCAACCTACCACCTGTACGCGTATTTTTTCTACGCGTTTCCCGTTGATTCGTCCAGATTCGCGCCGAGATTGACGTTCTCCCGCCCGGCCCGCGTGGGCGAGGCTTGCGGCATGAGTCAGGTAGACGAGATCGATGACGCAGCCATACGGCGCGCCTTCGGCGCGCGCGTGCGGGAACTGCGCGAGCACGCGGGCCTCACGCAGGAAGAGCTGGCGGCGGGCCTGGGCAAGTCACGCGAGCGCGTGCAGAAGATCGAGCACGGCCGCAACGCCGCGCCCCTGCCGGAACTGGTCCGCATCGCCGCCTATTTCGAGATCACGGTCGCCGACCTGCTGGACCTGGCCGACCAGCCCAGCCGCGACACCGAACACCGCCGCGCCCTGCGCGACCACATCAAAACCCTGCGCCCCGCCGACCCCGACACCATCCGCCGGCTCACCAAGATCGCCCGCGTCCTGCGCGCGTCGTAACCGCCGAGAGCGCCACGATCAGCGCTCCCTTTGACCACAACCGGCGGTCACTTACCCTGAATTTGGCAGTCTCCAACCACCCATAGGTTCAGACTGCTCCGCGCCGCCGGGGTGGTAGGGCACCCTGGCGGCGTTACCATGAACCGCAAGCGTGAGCATGCTCCGAACCGACCTCGGCACCGCACGCACTTCCTCCCAGCATAGTCGCTTCTCCAAAACCCCCCCAACCACGCAACACATTGTACCAATTTCCGACGACATCTACACTCAGCCCCTGACGACATCACCCTCATTCGCCTTCATGTCCCCAAACAACTTCAACAATCTCCCGCCGAATAAGCTCCGGAATATCCGTAATTCGCCAATCAATCTTCCGAAGAGCGTCACGGACTTCTTCTTTCCCCAATTCTTCCGCACGCAAATACGGCGCTGCCATCATGGCAGCGCTTCGAGAAGCCCCTAATGCAATCAATGACAACTCCGTCTTAGTCGCCACACCAAACTCTAACCTTTCCGACAAGTCATCTAACCTCATATCCTCAATCTCAACGCCATAGTCCTGAAAACACTGATATAAAATGTCCACGTAGGCACTAAGATACTTCGGAACCTCGAACCGAACACATTGTTCGATATCCTTCATAGTATCACGTATAGTGCTATTTTCGTCAACCTTTCGTTTCCGTCTCTTTTCATACTTGATCTTCCGGTCAATAATGTTAGGCAACGACATACCCTGCATCCAATTCGCCGACAATATCGCAACCTGCATAGCCCTGTTGTCTTTATCCCCGGGCTCCCTACTCCCTGAACTAATATTAACCGCCCCCATCCTCCTTTTCATAATATTAAACAGCCTTGCGTAGTTTCGCACCGCATCATCACTCGTCGGAGGCGGCGGAATCAATTCCTCTGACCTCCCTTCCCGAACCTCCAAAACGAACCACTGATATATCTCATCCATTGCATTAACAGAAATCCCAGGGTTCCGCAGAATGTTGGCCCAACTCACCGCGCAACTCGTTAGGGTAGCCGAAACCCTCTCCTGTAAAGTTTCCGCCCATCCCTCACGCAAGTATAACCCCGCGAACGACTTATCTAAATCTCCAAACTCAATATATTGCGCACAGAGATAATGCCAAACACTCTCTGCGTCTTTATCACCAACCCTCCTCGCAATGCCCCCTTTATCGATAAAATCAATTATCCGAGTTGGATCTCGGAGTAACACCTCAGCCTTCGGATATATACTAAATTTCGTCCGTTCTCTCGGCGGTTCTCCTTCGGCCCAAAGGCCTGTCCAATACGGATCAACGCAAATAATATTTCCTTGGAACTCCTTCCCCCATCTTCCGGCTCTACCCGCCAAATTCCAAAAGTCGCCCGGTCCCATCGGTTCGTTGCCCGTCTTCGGGCCCCGAAGAAAAATGTTGCGGCAAGCCAGATTCACTCCTTCAACCAACGTCGACGTTGCTACCAAGTACTTTATCTGTCCGTTCCTAAACAAGCGTTCAATCTCGTCACGAATATTTTGTGGTATAACTCCATAATGAAATGCAACACCGCTGCGCACAAAGCGCGCTAGCATATAATTTGGGTGTATTGTCTTCCTTATTGCGTTGCTAAGATTAATCAACTCGTCTGTTTCTTCAACTTGCCCACCAATTTGCAAAACTAACAAATGTGAAATCTGCTCAGCCTCGTTCGGCCCATTGACATACACAACATTCCCCGGGCGCCCACCTCCAAGTTTATAAGCAACACTCGCAAAGCGATCACGCGGTTTTCTAGGCCCATAATCCAACTCTAGCCGGCCGATATCTCTAACTTCATCGTCTGCAACATTTAACAGTTTCCAACGCGTTGGTTTACGCTCGACTTGAGCGACCCAAACCAAATTCTGATTAACCGTATTTATATATCCTGTCATACTTTCGGCAGTCGCACCGGTCGGGGCCGACCGGAGTAACTTACCCGGATTGTCCGTTAACGGGCTAGAAAATACGAATTGCGCTCGTTTATTTGATGTTATTACGCGCTCTAACGTTAACTGCAGAAACACCCCTCTTTGGGCATCAGACACTTTATGTGCTTCATCGACGATAATCAGAGAAAAACCAGACTGGCTACGGGTATGCACCATATGTTGATATAGGCGTTCCTGCGTGTATACGTAGACACAATTTGCACCACTCGAGTCAAATTCTCCTGGAACATTAAAAACTTCGTTTTTTAAGCCTGATTTGCTTATCAATTCGCGTAAATCATTTGAACATTGTGTTATCAATGCACGTGTCGGGACAATTATAACTATATCGCCGTACTTTTTATTTTTCAATTTATTTATAACCCACTGATATAATATGAACGATTTCCCTGCACTCGTTGGGGCTGAAAAGCTAATCCATTCGTAGTCCTGCAACATACCCCAAAGCTCATTTTGAAATTTGTTTACACGCAAATCTCCGCGGCCTTCAATGTGTATTGACTGTGACTCTTCAAAATAAATCCAATCATAACGTGCCGGTCCTGGCAGCATCTGACCAACATCGTCGGGCAACAGTTTTTTACTCTGCGCAAGATCAATTGTCGGGCGATTCCACATGTGGTTCAATACATAAGCCGCACCCGCTTGAATTTCGGGCCGATTTCCCGAGAATTTCAACGCCGCTTGAACAATTCGAAGCGAAGCATCTAAGAGTTTTTGGTCTTCAGTAGCAGAGAAAATTTGCGCATAATTTAGTAGCTTATTCCATGACAATTTTATATCACATGATTCATTTTTGGTAACTGTGGTAAATTCAGACAACACCAACCAGTCGCAGATAGTACGAAAATCCGTCTGAAACGTTTCGTGATCCCAGATATATTTTGCAATTTTATTTGTCATTTCTCAAGCCCAACGTGCGTTTGAACGATTGACGAAACTGTTCAGCAGAGTTCAGCGGAACTAATATGAAATGTATATTGAATTCCGTTACGTGTTTTTTATCCGCAGAGCGACTTATGTGACTTTTCCAGTCTGGGATATTTTGTCGAATTTGTCTCGATATGTCGTTTAGTGTCGATTCGTTTGGGCCAGCAGGATAGTTCTCATAATCGAATCCGACTAGGCAAAGACCACTCATCTCGGTGTCATTCCAGCCCGGTTCATCTGGATCTAAGAAGCTTTGCAACGCCAGTTCCAGTTCTTCATTCGCTACATTAAGCCGCCCACTTAACAGTTGTAGATCTCGCGCGATTTCACCGTCGGCGCTGGAACGGGACAGAAGGAGTTTGGCGAGACTTTCTAGGCAATCGTTGCAAGCAGTAGAAAAATCTTGATAGATCTTGGATTCTCCCCAGTACAACAAAAGACGTCTTTTATCATCGGAGACTCCGCAATGGACCCCGTCCGCGCCATGTATGTGCATGTTGCTGTTAGTCTTGAGATCCATTTTGCATAGCAGCTGTGGTAGTTTAAGTACTCGTTCTGCAAATGTGAACAGTAAGAGCTCACCGCCCTCGCCACTTTTCTCCAAAGGAGTAAAAAGGTTTGTAGCTCGTCGAGTCAATCGAACGAATTCCGATGCGTCTCCATATTTATGCATTTTCTCGTATGCTTTATTTATTTTTGTTCTAGGAATGCAATATTCGATAACATTATGGGCGATCTTTTCCGCTAGGTCATTAACTCTTGGCCTTCCATTGCCGTCGAGTTGGAGGCAGTGGCAATGAGTTAATACTCTGGTCCCGTAAACATGGTCATCCCGCGTGACAGGTTTAAGGACGCTTTCTATGTCTGCGGCTCTGCCGCGCGCTAAATCGTGGAGTAAGTTTGATATCTCTTTAGGGTCAGTCAAAGCTTGGAGTGTCGCCGCTCTATGTGGTTCTCTACCATCCTAAAGAATGCGGGCGCGGTTGCAAGTGCTAGGGGTATCACCGGTGTCAATCACGATCGGGAGTTCGCCAGAGGTCTCTTGAAAGTGGGGTATAGAATTATGTCAGGGCTTTGATTCTGCGTTTCGCCATAAGGAAGGAGACGAGGCTGCTGTAGGGCGGGGCCTATAGCTCGATATCCAACAGGCTGTCGCGCATTTCAGTGGCGCGGTCGATGGTTGTGAGGTTGGCGGAGAATTGGGCGCGGGCTTCGATCTGGGTGACGGTTTCCTGCACGAAGCTGACGTTCGGGCGGTTGACGAGGCCCTGATCGTTCGCGCTCGGCGCGTCCGGCTGGAACTGCTGGACGGAGGTGGGGCGCACGGGCGCGGTGTCGGTGCGCACGCCGCCGGTTTCGCTCGCCTGTTGCACCACGCGCTGCGGGCGGAAGGCGTTGCGGCCCTGCTCCGTCCGCGCCGGGCCGTCCGCGTCTTCGGCGCCCACGCTGCGCGTGTTGGCGACGTTGGCCGCCGAGGTCTGCAAGCGCGTCTGCGCGGCTTGAAGGCCGCTCGTGGCGGGGCCGAGGCCGGGGATCATGGGCATCCTCCGCGATGGCGTATGCACGCGCGAGGGTAGCAAACCGGCGGCCGGTTGGGGAGGGTGTGCTGGGTTTCGGCGGATTGCCGCTTACGCGGCTTATACCAGCGAGCCAATGAAATCATACGATCGAGCCAATGACATGACTTGGTCATCGTGACGGCCTCAACCCCCTCTATAATCTCCCCCTTCTCCTGAAGGAGAAGGGGGAGATGGCTTTCGCGCAAACCTGCGCGAAAGGCAGAGGGGGATGAGGCTTATGACTTCATCAACTCGGCGGTATCATACGTGCGAGAGCATGGCCCCATCCCCCTCTGGGTTTCGGGCTGACCCCCCAAACCCATCTCCCCCTTGCCGTGGAGGGGGACAGGCGAGCTTTGCTCGCCTCGCGCGCCACAGGCGCGCCACACGCAGTGGCACGCCTGTGGCGTGCAAGTGGGAGATCATAGAGGGGGTTGGGGTCGATGATTTCGTCAACTCGGCGGTATCATCCGCCCTGCGGGGCCGGCACTTTCCCCAAGATTGACGCAAACATCGTGTTTGGAAAGCGTCCGGTCGACTGACTGATGGGGTCAAACTGCCTATCAGTTTGGCGGATTGCCGCTTACGCGGCGAATCCGCCCTACGTCTCGACGCGACGGTGGGGCCGCACCCTTCCCCAAGATTGACGCAAACATCGCGTTTGGAAGGCGTCCGGTTGACTGACTGATGGGGTCAAACTGCCTATCAGTTTGGCGCCTCGAACGCCTTGGCCATGCGCTGGCGCTGTTTGGCGTCGGGCATGGGGCCGTGGCCGGCGCGGGTGTTGTCGCGCGCGTGCTCGGGGTCGCTGGTGGCGGGGATGGCGCAGGTGACGGCCGGGTGCCCGGCGATGAACGTGAGGAAGACCTGCGCCCAGCTTTCGATCCCCAGCTCGTCGCGCATCCATTCGGGCACGGACCGGTTGCCGACGCGGGAAAAGAGGCGCCCGCTCTCGAACGGCTCGTTGATGAGGGTGGCGACGCCCTTGTCCGCCACGGCGGGGAGCAGCTCGGCCTCGGCGTTGCGGGCGGCGATGTTGTAGTTGAACTGCACGAAGTCGATGGGCTCCTCGCGCACCACGCGGGCCAGGTCGTCGTGGGCGGAGTCCGTGTAGTGCGTGACGCCGATGTAGCGCACGCGGCCGTCCTCGCGCCAGCGCTTGAGGGTGTTCAGGTGCGTGCGCAGGTCGCGCAGGTTGTGGACCTGGTTGAGGTCCAGGCGCTCGACGCCCAGGCGCTCTTCCGAGCGCTGCATCTGCTCGATCCCGGCCTGCTCGCCGTTGGTCCAGACCTTGGTGGCCATGAAGAGGTCGCCGGTGATGCCGAGGTCCGCCGCCAGCTTGCCGACGACGTCCTCGGCGCGGCCGTACATGGGCGAGGTGTCCACCAGCCGGCCGCCCTCGGCGTGGAAGGCTTCCAGCACGCCGCGCTGCGGCGCGAGGTCGCCGGCCGGGGAGACGTTGAAGGTGCGCGCCGTGCCCAGGCCGATGACCGGCACCTCTTCGCCGCTGGCGGGGATGGCGCGCGTGGTCATGCCGCCGGCGGCCGCGACGGCGCGGCGGCCACCCGGCACGGCGGCGGCGAGCGCCATGGCGCCCGCGCCCTGAAGCACACGGCGGCGGCTTGGGGTGAAGCGGGTCATGCGCGCGGCTCCCGGCCATGCGTGAGGTGCATGCGAATGGTCGGCTGCACCGAGGCTGGCTGTCAAAACCCGCTTCGGGCGTCAGGCGGTGGACGCGGCGCGGAAGGGGACCATGCGGTCGTTCTCCTCGTCCCACAGCACGTGGCGCGGGGCGAGCAGGCCGTCGCGCAGGGTCAGCTCGGGCACGGTGCAATCGGCCGCGATGCGGTTGTGGGCCGCTTCCAGGCGGTAGTTGGGCACGCGCGGGTTCAGGTGGTGGACGTGGTGGTAGCCGATGTTGCCCGTGAACCACTGCAAGACGCGCGGCAGCCGCAGGAAGGAGGAGCCGTGCAGTGCGGCCTTGCCGAAGCTCCAGTCGTCGTTGCGCGCCCACCACGTCTCCTCGAAGCGGTGCTGGACGGAGAACAGCCACACGCCGACGATCGCGCCAACGGCCATCACCGGCCCCTGCACCGCCGCCATCGGCCCGAAGCCGACCAGCGCGCCGAGGCCGCCGTAGCCGACGAGCAGCGCCAGATCGGTGAGGTAGACGCCCCGGCGCTCGCGCTTGCGGGCCTTCGGCGTGTCGAAGGGCACGCGGTAGAGGACGAGGAACACCAGCGGCGGGATCAGGATATGCGCCACCAGCGGATGCCGGACCGCACGGTGCCAGAAGCGCTGGCGCGGGGTGAGGGCGCGGTACTCCGCAACCGTTAAACAGTCGGAATAGATGTCCGCGCCCGTGTCCCGGCGGTCCAGGTCGTTCCAGATGCCGTGGTGGCCGGCGTGCTGGCGGCGCCAGCTGGAATAGGGCGTCAGCGTGAGCAGGCTGCAGATGCGGCCCAGGTGGTCGTTGGCGCGCCGCGAGCGGAAGAAGGCGCCGTGGCCGCAATCGTGCTGGATGATGAAGATGCGCACGAGAAAGCCCGCGGCCAGCGGCGCCAGCGGCAGCGCGAGCCAGACCGACACGTCCAGCAGCAGGTACATCGCCGCGCACACCCCCGCGAAGCCGCCGAAGGAGGAGGCGATCTGGCTCAGGCTGTGGCGCAGGATGGGGCCCTGGTGCTCGGCGACGGCCCGGCGCAGGGCCGCCGTGTCGGTAATGGGGTCGGCGTCGGCCGTCTCGGCGGTCATGGCGATGGGCATCCTTTCGGGCGCCGCGCGGGGGACATCCCGCCAGCGAGCGCACGCACGTCCGGTGCGCCCGCGTCGCGCTCGGTGGTTCAGATCGCCCCGATCGTCGCGCAGCCGCGGGAGGCTCGCACTAACCTAGGTATGTACCGGGCGCGCAAACGGCGCGTGGCGTGTCGGATGGGGTTTAACGCCCTCGTGTTCACGATCGGTCGTGAGAGACCCAATCATTTCGACGCAGCGCCGGTGTCGAATGATGGATGGGATTAAACGGCCTACCGTTTAACGCCGGTGTTGCGTGACTGATGTTTCCAAAGATCATCTTTGGTCGTGAGTGACCCAATCATTTCGCCGCGACGCCGGTGTCGAATGACACGAGGGATTAAACGGCCTACCGTTTACGCCGGTGTCGAGTGACAGGTGCGATAAACCTCGCTAGAGGTTTTCGTGTTCCGCGTAGACGTGGCCGGTTTCGGCGTCCACTTCGGTCAGGCGCACGTGGTAGCCCCACAGCCAGGTCAGGTGGCGGAGGGTGCGCCGGGTTTCCAGGGCATCGAGCAGGCGGCCTTCGCGCACGGTGT
The DNA here is from genome assembly GCF_900100655.1 of Limimonas halophila. Taxonomy (NCBI): domain Bacteria; kingdom Pseudomonadati; phylum Pseudomonadota; class Alphaproteobacteria; order Rhodospirillales; family Rhodovibrionaceae; genus Limimonas; species Limimonas halophila. The sequence goes on along the minus strand of NZ_FNCE01000007.1, from coordinate 108,821 downwards.
GCTGGAGCGTGAGCGTGCGGTCGCCGTGAATGTCGGCGCCGACGACCTCGATGCGGGGTTCGGTGCAGGCCGGGTCGTAGAGGTTGGCGAGGCCCTGGCGGATGCGGCGGTAGCCGCGCTCGTCGTGGATGGAATCGACGACGATTTCCGGTTCCTCGCTGTCGTCGTCCAGGCGGAAGAAGCGGAAGTCGCGGATGAGCTTGGGCGAGAGGTACTGGCGGATGAAGCTTTCGTCGCGGTAGCCCGCCCAGGCCTCGCACAGCGTTTCCACGGGCTTCTGGTTGCCGGCGATCTGCGGGAACCACTCGCGGTCCTCGTCCGTGGGCTCGGTGCAGATGCGCTCGATGTCGCGGGTCATGGCGAAGCCGAGCGCGTAGGGGTTGATGCCGGAGTAGCGGCGGTCGTCGTAGTCGGGCTGCGTGATGACGTTGGCGTGGAGGTGCAGGAACTCCATGAAGGAGGCGTCATCGATCAGGCCGCGGTCGTGCAGCATGTTCATGATGGTGTAGTGGCACCAGCACGCGCAGCCCTCGTTCATCATCTTGGTCTGCTTTTGGGGCTCGAAGTAGGTGGCGATGTTGCGCACGATGCGCAGCAATTCGCGCTGCCATTCGCGCAGGCGCGGGGCGTGCTTTTCCAGGAAGTAGAGCAGGTTTTCCTCGGGCAGGCCCATCGAGCGGGCTTCGGCGGCGCGCTCCAGGTCCTCGGCATCGCCGGCGACGAGGTCGCGCCTGACGGGAACGGTGCGCAGCCAGAGGTCCTGCTCGCCCTCGCGGTTGCGGCGGTTCATCTCGGAGACGCGCTCCTGCTCGGCGAGCGCGTTCATGCGCCGGCCGCGGCCCGTGGAGCGGTCGACGCCCTGGCCCTGAAGGGCGTGAGCAGCATCAAGGGTGCGCTCGACGGCGTCGACGCCGTACTTTTCCTCGCAGGCGGCGATGTAGCTCTTGGCGAAGCTGAGGTAGTCCAGAATGGCCTCGGGGTCGGTCCATTCCTGAAACAGGCGGTTGTTCTTGAAGAAGTGGTTGTGGCCGACGGCCGCGTGCGCCATGACGGTGGCCTGCATCGTCATGGTGTTTTCTTCCATGATGTAGCACAGGCTGGGGTTGGAATTGATGACGATTTCCAGCGCCAGCCCGGAGAAGCCGCGGCGGTACATGGTTTCGTGCTGGACGAAGCGCTTCCCGAAGGCCCAGTGGCGGTACATCGTGGGCATGCCCACGCTGGCGTAGGCGTCCAGCATCTGCTCGGCGTTGATGACCTCCAGCCGCGTGGGGTAGAGGCTGAGACCCAACTCCTCGTGGCCGATCTTTTCGATGGCGTCGAAGGCGCGCCGGACCGTGGGGAAGTCCCACTCCGGGCCCTCGTAGAGCAGACCGCTGGCCGGCGCCGCCGGTTCGGGCGCCGTCGCGGCCGCGGTGTCGTCGGTGCGGGGATCGGTCGTCACGACGCGGTCTCCTCGGTGCTGAACAGGCCGCGGAAGACGGGGTAGATGTCGCGCGCATCCTCGACGCGGCGCATCTGCAGGCGCGCGTCGATCTCCGCGACCTGGGCGTAGCCCTTCCACAGATCGCTGGGGCCGGCGTGGAAGCCGGGGCGGTCGTCGGGACTCGCGCCCACCTCGATGTAGGCCATGTACTGCGTCATCGGCAGCACGCGCTCGGCGAGCAGCTGCGAGCACACGGGCACGTCGGCGGGGACGTCGTCGCCGTCGGAGGCCTGGGCGACGTAGACGTTCCAGGCGTCCAGCGGGTAGCGCTCGTCCACCACGCGCAGCATCTCGCGCAGCGCGGAAGAGACGATGGTTCCGCCCGTCTGGCGGCCGTGGAAGAAGGTTTCCTCGTCCACCTCGCAGGCCTGGTTGGTGTGGCGGATGAAGACGACGTCCACCTTGTCGTAGCGCCGCTCCAGGAAGAGGTGGAGCAGCATGAAGAAGCGCTTGGCGAGGTCCTTCTTGGTTTCGTCCATCGAGGCCGAGACGTCCATCAGGCAGAACATCACGGCCTGGGCGATGGGCTGGGGGACGCGCTCGTAGCGGTTGAAGCGCAGGTCCATGGGGTCGATGTAGGGCACGCGCCCGCGCTTTTCGCGCGCCCGGCGGATGGTTTCCTCCAGCTCTTCGATGCGCTTTTCGGCCGGCTGGCCGTCGGCGGGCGTGATCTCCCCGCTCTTCAGCCGCTCCAGCTCGCGCTCCATCTGCTCGATGGCGGCCTGGTTGGGCCGTCCCAGCGCCTTTCGGCGGACCAGGGAGCGGCGCAGCGTGTTGACCATGTTCAGGCGGTTGGGCGGGCCCGTGGTGGCGTAGCCCGCCCGCTGAAGCTTGGGGCTGTCCTCGGCCGTGAGCTGCTGCTTGATCATGTCCGGCAGCTCCAGGTCCTCGAACAGCATGTCGAGGAATTCGTCGCGGGTGAGGGTGAAGACGAAGGAGTCCTCGCCCTCGCCGTCCTCGCTGGCCTGGCCGCCGCCACCACCGCCACCGCCCTCCGGGCGGGGAATGCGGTCGCCCTCGCGGAACTCGCGATTGCCGGTGAAGACGCGGTCCCGCCGGCCGATTTGGGTGTCCGGCTCGAACTGGGGCTCGTGGATGCCGTCGGCGGGGATGGAGACGGTTTCGCCGGATTCGTTGTCGGTGACGCTGCGGTCGCGGATGTTGCGCTTGACGGCCTCGCGGACCTGGGAGCGGGCGCGTTTGATGAACCGCTGGCGGTTGCCGAGGTTCTTGCCCTGGGGATTGAGGCGGCGATCGACGATACGCATGAACCTTCCTTGACCACGTCACACGACGGCGGGTGAGCCGCCTGAACGGCTCACCCGGACTCGCGCACGCGCATGTACCACTCGACCAGCCGGCGGACCTGCCGCTCGGTGTAGCCGTGCTCCACCATGCGCTCCAGGAACGCCTGGTGCTTCTCTTCGCTGTCGCTGTCCTTCTTGGTGCCGAAGGAGATCACCGGCAGCAGTTCCTCGATCTGCGCGAACATGCGCTGCTCGATGACTTCGCGGATCTTCTCGTAGGACGTCCAGCGCGGGTTGTGGCCCTGGTGCTGGGCCCGCTGGCGCAGGGCGAACTTGACCACCTCGTTGCGGAAGTCCTTGGGGTTGGCGATGCCCGCGGGCTTTTCGGTCTTGGCCAGTTCGCGGTCGAGCGCCTGCCGGTCCATGATCTGGCCCGTGTCCGGGTCCTTGTAGTCCTGGTTCTCCACCCAGGCGTCCGCGTAGGCGATGTAGCGGTCGAAGAGGTTCTGGCCGTAGTCGTCGTAGGATTCCAGATAGGCCTTCTGGATCTCCTTGCCGATGTACTCGGCGTAGCGGGGGGCCAGCTCCTCCTTGATGAAGGCGAGGTACTTGCGCTCGGTTTCCTCGTCGTACTGCTCGCGCCGGATCGCCTGTTCCAGCACGTACATCAGGTGGACCGGGTCGGCGGCGACCTCCTCGGTGTCGAAGTTGAAGGTCTCGGAGAGCACCTTGTAGGCGAAGCGCGTGGACATGCCGTCCATGCCCTCGTCCACACCGGCGGCGTCGCGGTACTCCTGCACCGTTTTGGCGTGCGGGTCGCTGCCGCGCAGGCTTTCGCCGTCGTAGACCCGCATCTTGGCGTAGAGCGAGGAGTTCTCGTGCGGCTTCAGGCGCGTGAGCACGGAGAACTTCGCCATCATGTCCAGCGTGCCCGGAGCGCAGGTGGCCGCGCCCAGCTCGGACTGCTGGAGGAGCTTGTCGTAGATCTTCGTCTCCTCGGTCACGCGCAGGCAGTAGGGCACGCGGATGACGCTGATGCGGTCGAGGAAGGCCTCGTTGTTGCGGTTGGCCTTGAAGTTGCGCCACTCGGCCTCGTTGGAGTGGGCCAGGATGATGCCCTGGTGCGGTAGCGCGCCCAGGTTTTCCGAGCCCACGTAGTTCTTCTCCTGCGTCGCCGTGAGCAGCGGGTGCAGCATCTTCAGCGGCGCCTTGAACATCTCGACGAACTCCAGGATGCCCTGGGTCGTCAGGTTCAGCCCGCCGGAGTAGGCGTAGGCGTCCGGGTCTTCCTGGCTGTAGAACTCCAGCTTGCGGATGTCCGGCTTGCCGACCAGGGAGGAGATGTCCTGGTTGTTCTCGTCGCCGGGCTCGGTCTTGGCGATGGCGATCTGGCGCAGCTTGGACGGGTGGATGCGCACGACGGAGAACTTGGAAAGGTCGCCGCCGAACTCGTCCAGGCGCTTGACCGCCCACGCCGAGCACATCCCGGGCAGGCGGCGCTGCGGGATGCCGTAATTGCGCTCCAGCACGGCGCCGTCGCGCTCGGCGTCGAACAGCCCCAGCGGGCTCTCGTAGATGGGGCTCACCTCATCCCCGGCCTTGAGGACGTAGATGGGGTATTCCTCCATCAACTCCTTCAGACGCTCGGCCAGCGAGGACTTGCCGCCGCCGACGGGGCCGAGCAGGTAGAGGATCTGCTTGCGCTCCTCCAGGCCCTGCGCCGCGTGCTGGAAGAAACTGACGATGCGCTCGATCGTCTCTTCCATGCCGTAAAAATCCGCGAAAGCGGGATAGCGTTTGATCGTGCGATTTTGAAAAATACGGCCCAGGCGCTCGTGCCGCGAGGTGTCGATGACCTCCGGCTCGCCGATCGCCGCCAACATGCGCTCAGCCGCCCCGGCGTACGCCATCGGGTCGGAGGAACATGCGTTTAAGTATTCTTCGATACTCATCTCGTAATTTTGCCGATCACTGTATCGGCTACGGAAATTTTCGAAAACGTCGGACGCGCTCATGTCTCAACCTCCAGCGCGGTTACGCCGGCAGTGCCGGACGGGCGTTGGACGCCACCCACCGTTTTACTGCCGTACAATGAACGATAACTTAATGAATCGGCCGTGGTCCACACGTTTTGAAAGCGATCGTTGGTATCCTAGCCCTTGCGTTTAACGGCGGCGTCGTTTTCAAAATCTCTGCCGCGTTTTTCAAAACGCCTTACGCGGCCCGGCGCTTCCAGCGATCGTTGCGCCGTCATATCGATCCCGGTTTTCTCTCGATATGAAATGGCTTCGCGGCCCGGCGCGTCAACTGCGCCGCATGCATGATCGCCGCGCGACGCCCCTTCAGCCGTCCGAGTCGCTTACCCGGCCGAAGCGTGGGCGCGCAAGAGGTCGTCGATGTAAAAGCCCTGGAAAACCCCGATCCCCATGCGCTGACCGATCTCGATCGTGCTGGCGTCCTCGACTCGCGACAGGATCGCCGTCTTGCCCGCGTGCACGGCCTGTTCCGCCGCGATACGCAGGTTGCCGATGTCGTTCAGATCGCGGGGCGCAATGAACTTGTAGCCCGTCATGCCCAGCTCGGCGTTCTCCGCCGCCGCAACCAACTCCGCGTTGACGCCGTCGGCGATGGCGTGAATGCGGTTGCGGTCCATGATCCGGCGGATGCGCCGGTAGCGCGCCAGATTCGCCAGGACGTCGGAAACGTCCATTTCCACCCACAGCGAGGTGTTGTCGCGCTCGCGCACGCGCTCGGCGATGCGCTCGAAGGTGTCCTCTTCCATGCTGGCGATGTTGAGGTTCACCGAGATGTGGCCCTGGAGCATGCGCGACTCGGCCAGGGAGGCCAGCACGATCTCGTCCAGCTTGCGCGTCAGCTCGCGGAATAGGTTCGGGTTGGCCATCAGGTCCACGCCGGGCAGGAGCCGGGCGCGCAGCTCCGCCATGGCGATGTGCAGCTCGCGCGCGACGCATCTGACGCGGCCGTCGCGCTCGAAGCGGGCGAGGGCCTGGTAGCGGCCGTAGGTCTGGACGAAGTCGCGCGGACCGCAGGCGCGCGCGTGCTCGACCACCGATTCGATGTGTTCCTGCGACAACGGCCCCGCAGGAGTCGACGAGGCGGCGGTGGGCTCGCCCGCGGCCGCCTGGGCGAGCGTCGCCAGCTTCTGCGCGTCGCGCTTGGTGTGCAGGACGTCCGTGAACTCCGCCGGGTTCAGGCCCAGCTCGGAGGCCTGGCGGCCAACCACCTCGATCACGCGCATGCGCACCTGATAGACGTGGTTCACGAAGTTCAGCTCGTCCTGCGGCGGCACCAGGACCAGAAAGCGATCGTTGAGGTTGAACAGCCGCGCCCCGATGGTGTCCGCGGTTTCGTTCAGGCGCCGCACGAGTTCGGCGCGAGCGGCGGCCATGTCGGTGGCGGGCTCCAGCTCGCGCACCGACACGGTGATGACGGACACGCCGGGCCGGCCGCCGCGCGTGGTCTTGCCGACGAAGTCGACGAAAGCCTGGACCTCGGCCGCAGGGTCGCGCCCGCTCAGCTCAGCCACCACAAGCCCTCCAACGCGCTGGGCCGGTCGGCGTCGTCTTGGCGTCCACGGTCGCAGGCGGGGCGTGGCGCGCGACCACCAAGGGTCGTAGCCCGCCGTGCGCGCCAGCGTCAACCGAGAGCACGGTCACACCATCGCGTGCTGCGTGTCCACAGTTTCGATACACAATCTTTTGGGGTAGACCGCCGTTGGGCGGGCGTCACGCGTCGGGTTCGGGGTGCCGGGTGGCCACACGGCGCTCGATGGCGTCCCAGATCGTGGCTTCCAGGTGCACGCCGTCGAGGCGGTCGACCTCCTGCAACCCCGTCGGCGAGGTGACGTTGATCTCGGTCAGGTAGCCGCCGATGAGGTCGATGCCGGCGAAGAGCAGGCCGCGCTCGACCAGGGCGGGGCCCACAGCCTCGCACACGCGGCGGTCGTGCTCGGTCAGCGGCGCGCGCTCGGCGTAGCCGCCGGCGTGGAAGTTGGCGCGCGCATCGCCCTGCGGCGGCACGCGGTTGACCGCGCCCACGGGCTCGCCCTCGACGAGGATGATGCGCTTGTCGCCCTCGCGGATCTCCGGGAGATACGCCTGCACCATGATGGGCTCGCGGTAGACGCGGGTGAACATCTCCACAAGGGCGTTCAGGTTCTCGTCGTTCGGCTGCACGCGAAAGATGTCGGCGCCGCCGTTGCCGAACAGCGGCTTGAGGATGATGTCCTCGTGCTCCGCGCGGAAGGCGGCGATCTCCGCCTTGTCGGAGGTGATCAGCGTGGGCGGCATGAGGTCCGGAAAGCGCGTGACGAAGAGCTTTTCCGGCGCGTTGCGCACCGAGACGGGGTCGTTCACCACCAGGGTCTCGGGGTGCACCTTTTCCAGCAGGTGCGTGGCCGTGATGTAGGCCATGTCGAAGGGCGGATCCTGGCGCATCATCACGACGTCGAGGCCCGCCAGGTCCAGGTGCGTCCATCCGCCGTAGGCGAAGGGCTGCTCGGGGTGGCGGCTGAAGGTGACGGGGCGCGCGTGCGCCTGGACACGGCCGTCGCGCAGCGTCAGCGCGTGGGGCAGGTAGTGGTACAGGGCGTGCCCGCGGCGCTGGGCTTCCAGGGCGAGCGCGTAGCTGCTGTCCGCGGTGACGTCGATGCTCTCCAGCGGGTCCATCTGGAAGGCGACGGCCAGGCTCATCGTCCGCGTTCCCTTCGTGTCGCGCCGGGGGTTTCAGGTGCCCGTCTGCGCGCCGTCGGCCGGCACCGCCGGCCGCGCCGGCTTTTGATCGCCGCTGTCGCGCACGCGCACGTGGCTGACGACGCGCTCGACACCCGAGACGTTGCGCGCGTGGTCGATCACGCGCTGGAGCTCGTCGCGGCCGTGCGCGGTGCCGAGCAGATAGATGACGTCGTGCACCGTGTCGATGGAGTAGTTGGCGGCGTTGACCTCCTTGTCGAAGGTCAGCTTGGTCTTGAGCTTGGCGGTGATCCAGGCGTCGCCCGTAAAGGCGCCCGCGCCGCCGGTTTCGCCAACGCGGATCTCGTTGATGACCTCTTTGACGCCCTCGGCGGTCCAGGCCTTCTCGATGGCCAGGACGCGCATGTCCTCGTTGGGGACGACGCCCGAAACGAGGACGCGGCCGTTCCACACCTGCAACGATGTCAGGCGGTACATGCGCTCGTCCGCGCGCAACCAAGCGTCGTTGATCTGAGCGCGGATCTTGGCGTCGCTGGCGGCCTGGGCGAAGCTGCGCTCCTGCGCGCCGAGCACGCCCGCCGTCGCGGCACCGCCCGCGGCGACCCCCGCGACGCATCCGGTTTGAAGCTGCGCCGCGCCCAGCAGCGCGGCCGTTGCCAGAATGCCCAAGCGACGTCGCACGCTACGCCTCCCGTGTGATGCCCTTATCCATGTCCTACGCGTGCGGGCGGGCGGCAACAAGCATGGGCGGTGCGTCGGGGCACGAACCGGGGCGCATTCAGGCGGACGCCGTCAAATCGCTCAGCCGCGTGCGCTGGTGACCGGCCGCGTCGAAATTGGCCGGGTCGAGCCAGCGGGTATGGGCATCGCGCAGTCCGGGCCAGTCCGTGTCCGTTATGGCGTACCACGCCGTGTCCCGGTTGCGGCCTTTCACGACCATGTGCCGGCGGAAGACGCCTTCGAAGCTGAAGCCGAGGCGCAAGGCGGCGCGGCGCGATGCGGCGTTGAGCGCGTCGCACTTCCATTCCACACGGCGATAGCCGAGCGCATCGAACGCATGTCCCAGCATCAGGGACATGGCTTCCGTGGCGGCGGCGCTACCCTGGAGAAGCGGGGCGAACGCGATGTTGCCGATTTCCAGAACGCCGTGGGCGGGCGTGATGCGCATGAAGGCCGCAACACCGGCCGGCGTTCCGACCGCAGCCGGGATCACCGTGACGAAGAGCGGATCATCCCCCGCCGCCGCATCGGCTGCCCAGGCGCGGTACCGTTCGCGGTCGGGGAAGGGGCCGTACGGCATGTAGGTCCACATGGCGCCGTCGCGGTCGGCCGCGTTGGCATCGAAGAGCGCATCCGCGTGCCGCGCTGCCGACAACGGCTCCAGCCGGCACCAGCGGCCGTACAGCGGCGCTGGCTCGGGCACTCGCCGGGGCGTCCAGTCCGGCAGGGGATCGCCCACGGGCTGTCCGAGGCTGTTGGTGTCGCTCACGTTTCCCTCCCGGCTTGTGCGTGCAGGACGTCGAAGGTGGCGTTCGCAGCCACGGCTTTGGATCGAGAGGCCCTTTCATTCTGGGATGAAACGCGCTGCCGTTTCCGCAGCCGGTCGTGAGAGACCCATTCATCGCCGCGCGACGCCGGTGTCGAGTGATTGACGGGATTAAACGCCCCAGCGTTTACGCCGGTGTCGGGTGATTGATGGTTCCAAGGATCATCCTTGGTCGTGAGAGACCCATTCACCGCCGCGCGACGCCGATGTCGAATGATTGATGGGATTAAACGCCCTCGCGTTTATTAAAGGGCTTCGGCTTGGATGCGGGCGAGGAAGGCGCCCATGTCGTCGTCGAAGTGGGCTTTCTTGGTGCGCACGACGGAGACGCCGCCGGGGAGCTGGGCGAGCTGGGGGTGGCCGGGCTCGAAGCTTGTGAGGATGGCCATTGGGATCTGGGCCATGGAGGGCATGGCGTTGAAGGCGCGCACGAGTTCGCCGCCGGAGACTTCTTCGAGGGTGAAGGCGAGGAGCATGGCGTCGGGCCTGGAGCGCATGGCGAGAGTGAAGCAGTCGATGCCGGTTTCCGCGCGCACGACCCGGTAGCCGCAGTTCTGGAGCACGTCGCGGACCATGCGGGCGGAGGTGCGCGAGGGCGTGCCGAGCAGCACCTCGACGTCGAGCACCGTGATTTCCAGGTCTTGCGCCGCCTGCTTGGCGGGCAGGCCGCGTAGCAGCTCGTCGCCTTCCTTCTGGCCGGGCTCGCGGCCGGTTTCCACGATCTCGCGCACGGTGTCGGCGAAGACCTGGACGTTGCGCGCGAGCTCGGCCGTGAGGGTTTCCTCGCCGTCGACGAAGTCCTCCAGGCGGTGCGCGATCGTGGAAACGAGCGGGAAGCCGAAGTTGCCGGCCTGACCCTTGATGGCGTGGGTTTCGCGGCGCACGGCCGTCAGGGCTTCGGCGGGCGCGCGGCTGCCGTCGACGATGCCGTCGATGGCGGCTTGGATGCTGTCGAGCCGCTCGCCGGCGTCTTCCAGAAACTCGGTCCTGAGCTGCTGCTGAAGCGCGTCGTCCATCGCACACCCCCTCGGATCGCCGCCGCTGGCGATGGTGGAGGATACCCCGGCATCCGTTAAGGAAAGGTAGCGGCGGGGAAGGTCGTCACAACGGTTGTGCGCGCAGCAGCCGGGGCAGCTCGCCGACCATGCCCATGGCGTGGCGCATGAAGACCTTTTTCAGCGGGTCCATGCGGTCCACGGCGCTCAGCCCCAGGTCGCGGGCGAGGCGGACGGGCGGCAGGTCGGTGGCGAAGAGGCGGTTGAGGCCGTCGGTGGCGGCGACGAGCGTGGTGTTGTCCAGCCGGCGCCAGCGCTCGTAGCGCTGCAACACCTCGGGGCTGCCGACGTCGAGGCCCAGGCGGCGCTGCTCCACGATGCATTGGGCGAAGGCCGCGACGTCGCGGAAGCCCATGTTGAGCCCCTGGCCGGCGATGGGGTGGATGGCGTGGGCGGAATCGCCCACCAGCGCCAGCCGCTGCGCGGTGTAGCGCGTGGCGTGCAGCGCCGAGAGCGGGTAGCGGAAGCGCGGGCCGACGGGCGTGACGGCGCCGTGGGTGTCGCCGAAGCGGCGGTGGATCTGCTCGGCGAAGGCCTCGGGCGACAGCTCGACGGCGCGGTCCGCGAGGTCGCGGTTTTCCGTCCACACGATCGAGGAGCGGTGCTCGCCGTCGGGGCCGTCGACCATGGGCAGCATGGCGAAGGGGCCGGCGGGCAGGAAGTGCTCGTAGGCGACCCCGCGGTGCGCGCGCTCGTGGGTGAGCGTGCCCACGATGGCGGCCTGCTCGTAGCCCCAGCTGCGCACCTCGATCTCCGCCTCGCGGCGCAGGCGGGAGTTGCGGCCGTCGCAGGCGGCGACGAGGCGGGCGCGGACGTGGCGGCCGTCGGCGAGGTCGGCGACAACCTCGTGCGGGCGGCGGACGACGCGCTCGACGCCCATGGGGGCGAGGTGGACGAGGTTGGCGTCCAACCCGGCGAGGAAGCGCTGCTGGGCACGGCGCAGTTCGCGGTTTTCCACGATGTGGCCGAAGGGCTCGCCGACGTCGCGGCTGTCGTAGTGCAGCTTGCAGGGGCCGGCGCCGCGGTCGACCTTGCCGTCGCTGACGGTGATCCACCGGATGGGCTGGGCGTGGGGGTCGATCTCCGCCCACATGCCGATGGCCTGCAGCATGTGGCGCGCGCCCGCGGCGACGGCGGAGGCGCGGCCGTCGAAGCCGGCGTCCAGCACCGTCTTCGGATCCTCGCGGTCGATCAGCGCCACCGTCACGCCGTTGACCGCCAGCGCGGCCGCGAGCGTCGCGCCGACAAGGCCGCCGCCGACGATCAGCACCTCGACGTCCAGGGTTTCGCCGCCCGCATCCGTCATGGAAGGCCCCCGCATCGCTGCCTCGCGCGGAGGATCGGGCGCGCACGCGCGCCTGTCCAGTGGCACCGGCGGCCGGCGGGCATCGCGCCGCACCCCCGGCGCCGCCGTGGCGAGCGCGACGCGCCCTCTGCCCGTTGGCTAGGCAGCCGTCAGCTGCTGCTCACGCTTTGGGCATACCCGAGTCGGGCGATCATGTAACCCATTGAAAATGCCGAATGATCGAAATGGCACGCTTCTTGAGGTGTGCAGCGCGGCAAACGGCCGCTGGGCCGTGCGTGGGTTCAGCCAAGAGGAGGTCCGGGTCATGCGGGGTGCCATCCGCAAGCTGCCCCTCTGCGCGATCGCGGCGTCGGCGGCATGGGTCGCCGCCGCGCCGGCGCAGGCGGCGGTCAGCAACGAAGCCACTTACGTCTTCAACTCGTTTTCGTTTCTGATCCACGGCGTGCTGGTCATGTTCATGGCCGCCGGGTTCGCCATGCTGGAATCCGGGCTGGTGCGGTCCAAGAACACCGCGATGATCTGCACGAAGAACATCGCCCTCTACTCCGTGGCGGGGCTGATGTACTACCTGATCGGCTACAACCTGATGTACGTCGACGTGGGCTCGTTCATCGGCTCGCTCAGCCTGCTCTACAACCCGGCCGACGCCGAGCTGGCGCTGATCAACGCCGCCGAGGCGACGGCGGAGCAGGTCAAGACGGTCAGCGACAGCGGCTACGCCTCGATGTCCGACTGGTTCTTCCAGATGGTCTTCGTGGCGACGGCGGCCTCGATCGTCTCGGGCACCGTGGCGGAGCGCGTGAAGGTCTGGCCCTTCATGATCTTCGTGGTGGTGCTGACCGGCGTTCTCTATCCGGTTCAGGCCGCATGGACCTGGGGCGGCGGCTGGCTCACCGCGATGGGCTTCGCCGACTTCGCCGGCTCCACGATCGTGCACGCCGTGGGCGGCTTCGCCGCGCTCACGGGGGCGTTCATCATCGGCCCGCGGCGCGGCAAGTACGGCAAGGATGGCCGCGTGAACCCGATGCCCGGCGCCAACCTGCCGCTGGCCACGCTCGGCACCTTCATCCTGTGGTTCGGCTGGTTCGGCTTCAACGGCGGCTCGCAGCTCGCCCTGGGCTCGGCCCTGGATGCTTCGGCGATGGCGATCGTCTACGTGAACACCAACCTTGCGGCGGCGGCCGGCGTGGTCGCGGCGATGGCGGCGACGCAGCTGTACTACGGCAAGCTGGACCTGACCGTGGTTCTGAACGGCGCCATCGCGGGCCTGGTTTCGATCACGGCCGGCCCGGACGTGCAGAACCACCTGCTGGCGATCCTGATCGGCGCCATCGGCGGCGTGCTCATGGTCGTGAGCGTGCCGGTGCTGGACAAGCTGCGCATCGACGACGTCGTGGGCGCCATCCCGGCCCACCTGGTCGCCGGCGTGTGGGGCACGCTGGCCGTGGGCATCTTCAACCCCGGCGTCAGCTTCGTCGTCCAGCTGATCGGCGTGGTCGCCGTGGGCGCCTTCATGATCGTCACCAGCGCCGTCGTCTGGCTGGCGCTGAAGTACACCATCGGGCTGCGGCCCGACGAGGAGACCGAGGCCAACGGCCTCGATCAGGCGGAGCTGGGGCTGGAAGCGTACCCGGAGTTCGGCCGCGGCTCCCAGGTGGTGTAATGCCCGCCACCTGACCCCTCCCCGTTCGGCTCGCTCGGCGAGCCTTTGCCCGGACGGCCCCGCCGTCCGGGCCTTTTCGTTTTTGGCGGCGACGGCCTGCCTTAACCGGCGGGTGGTCGCACGGCGGTCACAGCGACGCGCCTTGCGGGACCGGCCCCGGCCTCCCTACCCTTGCGCGCGATCGCGGCGCGTCCCTGTCATCCGGATGGGGGCCATTCGCACAGCGGCGCGCGCAGGACGCGGACACGAACGGACCACGCACATGGTTAAGGCCGTTGCCGGCACGGCGCGCGAGGTGCGCGCCTACCACCCCTTCAGCAAGCTCAACGCGCTCCTGGCCGAGGTTCCGCCGGGCCCGTCCCCGGCGCCGGACGGCGCGCCCGTGGCGTTGCAGATCGGCGAGCCGCAAAACGATCCGCCCGCCTGGATCGACGACCGCGTGGCCGGCCACGGCGGTTGGAACCGCTACCCGCCGCCGCGCGGGACCGAGGCCTACCGCGCCGCCTGCCACGGCTGGCTGGCGCGGCGCTATCCCCGGGGCGCGCAGCTGGTGGACCCGGAAACGCAGATCCTGCCGGTGCCGGGCACGCGCGAGGGGCTGTTCTTCGCCGCGCTGGCCGCGCGCAGGCCGGGTCGCGACGTCGTGCTGCTGCCCAACCCCTTCTATCACGTCTACGCGGGCGCCGCCGTGGCGGCCGAGATGACGCCGGTGTTCGTGCCGGCCACCGAGGCCACGGGCTTCCAGCCGGCCTACGAGGCGCTGGACGCGGCGACGCTGAACCGCGCCGCCCTGGCCTATCTGAACTCACCGTCCAATCCGCAGGGATCCGTTGCGGATGCGGAACGGCTTCGCGATATGATCGCCCTGGCCCGCCGGCACGATTTCGTCCTGGCGCTGGACGAGTGCTACGCCGACATCCACGCGGGCACCACGCCGCCGGGCGGGCTGGACGCCGCGGCAGAGCTGGGCGCGGAGCTGGCGAACGTGCTCGTCTTCCACTCGCTGTCCAAGCGCTCCAGCGCGCCGGGGCTGCGCTGCGGCTTCGTCGCCGGCGACCGGGCGTGGCTGGACGCGCTGGACGCCACGCTGCGCGTGGGCGGGGCCGGGGTGCCGCTGCCCATCCTGAACGCGGGAACGGCGCTGTGGGGCGACGACGACCACGCGGCGCGCAACCGCGAGCGCTACGACGCCGCCTTCGCCGCCGCCGAGCGCGCGCTGGGCGAACGCGTGGCGCGCCCGGCGGCCGGCTTCTTCCTGTGGCTGGACGTGGGCGACAGCGAGGCCGCGGCCGTGCGCCTGTGGCGCGAGGCCGGCATCCGCGTGCTGCCCGGGGCCTACATGAGCGTGCCCGACGATGACGGCGCCAACCCCGGGGCCGCCCACATCCGCGTGGCGCTGGTGCACGAGCCGGCCTTCCTGGAGCCGGTGCTGGCGCGCCTGGGCGCGGTGCTGTGGGGCGACGGCACGGGGGCCGCGCACGCATGAGCGAGCGAGCCGACAGCCTCAGCCTGCAGGGCCTGACGGCCAGCCTCGCCGGACTGGCGCGCCGCCTCCTGCGCCGCGTCGGCATCGCGGCGCCCGGGGGCATCGCGGCAGCCCTGGCGGTGGCGCTGATCACCTACAACCCCGCCGACCCGAGCCTGAACGTCGCCAGCGACGCCCCGGTGAGCAACCTGCTGGGTCAGCCGGGCGCCATCGTCGCCGACGTGCTGCTGCGCGCGCTGGGGATGGCCGCCTTCGTGTTGGTGCCGGTCCTGGCCGGGTGGTCGTGGCGCCTCGTGCGCGCCGGGCTGCCGTCGCGGTCGTGGCTGCGCGCGGCCGTGCTGCCGCCGGCCCTGCTGTTGCTGGCGACGGGGCTGGCCGCCCTGCCCAACCCGACCTCCTGGCCCATGAGCGACGGCCTGGGCGGCGCCGCCGGGCACCTGACCTTCGCCAACACCGCCGCCGCGCTGCCCTGGCCGGGCTGGCTGACGGCGCTGATCTCCGGCATCTCCGGCGTGGCGCTCGCGGGCTACGCGCTCGGCTGGTCGCGCGCGGAATGGGCCGCCGTCGGCCGCGCCGCCGCCTGGGTGAGCGCGCGCGGCTTGGGGACGGTCCAGCCGGCCGACGCGGAAACCAAGGCCGAACGCAAGGCCAACCGCGAGGCCCGCAGGGCCGAGCGCGCCGAACGCCGCGCCGAGCGCAAGGCCATGCGGCAGGCCAAGCGCGACACCCGCAAGCAGGACCGCGAGGCCCGTGGCAAACAGCGCCGCGAACCCGTGTTGGTGGGGGGTGGCGAGCCCGAGACCGAGGCGGAGGCGGCGCCAGCGCCCGCCGCGGACCCCGAGCCGGAACCGGCCAAGAAGGCGAAGAAGGCCGCCACGAAAGCCGAGCCCGAACCGGAGAGCGACACGGAAGCGGAACGCACCGCGGCGGTGGAGCCGCGCGCGGCGCCCGAACCCCCGGCCAGAACCGGCGGCGGCTCGGTCTCGCAGGCCGAGGACTTCGAGATGCCGCCGCTCAAGCTGCTCACAGAGCCGGAGCAATCGGGCAAGGGCGGCGCCGACGAGGACGAGCTGCAGGACACCGCGCGCCAGCTGGAAAAGGTGCTGGGCGACTTCGGCGTGAAGGGCGAGATCGTGAAGGTCCGCCCCGGCCCCGTGGTGACGCGCTACGACCTGGAGCCCGCCCCGGGCACGAAGAACAGCCGCGTCATCGGCCTGGCTGGCGACATCGCCCGCGCCATGGCCGCGGTGTCGGTCCGCGTCGCCGTGGTGCCGGGCACGAGCGTCATCGGCATCGAGCTGCCCAACGCCGAGCGCGAGATCGTCTTCCTGCGCGAGCTGCTGGCCTCGCGCGAGTATGTGGAGAAGGGCGGCAGCCTCCCGCTCACCCTGGGCAAGGACATCTCCGGCTCGCCCACGGTGGTCGATCTGGCGAAGATGCCGCACCTGCTGGTGGCCGGCACCACGGGCTCGGGGAAGTCCGTGGCCATCAACGCCATGCTGCTCTCGTTGATGTACCGCCTGCCGCCCGAGCAGTGCCGGATGATCCTGATCGACCCCAAGATGCTGGAGCTGTCGGTCTACGAGGACATCCCGCACCTCATGGCGCCGGTCGTCACCGACCCCAAGAAGGCGGTCACGGCGCTCAAGTGGACCGTGCGGGAGATGGAGGACCGCTACCGCAAGATGGCGCGCCTGGGCGTGCGCAACATCGACGGCTACAACGCCCGCATCCACGAGGCCAACGCCAACGGCGAGATCCTCACCCGCCGCGTGCAGACCGGCTTCGACCCGGACAGCGGCGCGCCGGTCTACGAGGAGCAGGACGTCGACATGCGGCCGCTGCCCTACATCGTGGTAGTGGTCGACGAGATGGCCGACCTCATGCAGGTGGCCGGCAAGGACATCGAGATGGCCGCCCAGCGCCTGGCGCAGATGGCGCGGGCGGCGGGCATCCACCTGATCATGGCCACGCAGCGCCCCTCGGTGGACGTCATCACCGGCACGCTCAAGGCCAACTTCCCCACGCGCATCTCCTTCCACGTCACCTCGAAGGTGGACAGCCGCACCATCCTGGGGGAGACGGGCGCGGAGCAGCTGCTCGGCAAGGGCGACATGCTCTACATGGCCCACGGCGGCCGCGTGACGCGCGTGCACGGGCCGCTGGTCTCGGACGACGAGGTCGAGGGCGTGGTCGCCCACCTCAAGGCGCAGGGCGCGCCGGAGTACGACCAAGCCGTCACCGAGGAGGACGGCGAGGGCGGCGGCGCCCAGGACCTCGTGCCCGGCGGCGGCAACGGCGGCGACGGCGGCGAGGGGGACCTCTACGAGAAGGCCGTGGCCGTGGTGCTCCAGCACCGTAAGGCCTCGACCTCCTTCGTGCAGCGCCAGCTCCAGATCGGCTACAACCGCGCCGCCCGGCTGATCGAGAAGATGGAGGGCGAAGGCGTGGTCAGCCCGGCGAACCATGTCGGCAAGCGCGAGATCCTGATCGAATCCCAGGCGGAGCGGTGATTGCCCGCGTGCGCCGCCGCCGATCGCCCACGCCCGCGCCACATCCACGCCACGTCCCGCGCGCAGCCTGCGCGACGAACCACACGGAGACGCCGACCATGCGCCCCGACCGCCCGCTACGGCGCGGCCCCGCCGCCTTGTTGAGCGCCGCCCTGCTGACCGCCGGCCTGCTGCTCGCCGGGACCGCGCCGTATGCCGCCGCCGAGAGCAACGGCACGGCGCTGTCCGAGCGCGACCGCGCCACGGTCGAGCGCATCCAGACCTACATCGAGGGCATCGACACCCTGCGGGCCGAATTCCGCCAGCGCTCCTCGAACGGCACGGAAGCCACGGGCACGGTGTGGATCGACCGCCCCGGCAAGGTGCGATTCGAATACGATCCGCCCACCGACATCGTCATGATCGCCGACGGCTCGTGGCTGCTCTACTTCAACCGCCGGCTGGAGCAGACCAGCTACGTGCCCGTGAGCGAGACGCCGCTGTGGCCCTTGCTGAAGGCGGACGTCGACATCCTGGGCAAGCAGGACTTCGCCGTGGCCAGGGTCACCCGCGCCAACGACCGCATCCGCGTGACCGTGGTGCGCGGCGGCGCCAAACCGGGCGAGCCGGGCTCGCTGGAGCTGTACTTCACCGACGACCCGCTGGCGCTGACCCGCTGGCGGCTGGTGGACCAGCAGGGCACGGTCACCGTGGTCGATCTGGCGGGCGTGCAGCGCGGCGTCGCCATCGCCGCCGAGAAGTTCGACTTCAACGCCCTGGACCTGCCGAAGCAGGGGCGACAGAAGTAGGCCCCACAGCGGACGCACCTCTTGGAGCGCGCCAACCGGCACGCCACCTTACGGCCATGACCGCGAAGCCGCTGATCGCCCTGCCCGCCTGCCGCATGACGGCGGACGGGCTGACCTTCCACACCATCGGGGACAAGTACGTGCGCGCCGTGGCGGAGGCCGCGGACGCGCTGCCCGTGATGCTGCCCTCGCTGGCCGATGCCGTTGACCCCACCGAGATCCTGGCGCGCGTCGACGGCATCGTGCTCACCGGCAGCCCCTCCAACGTCCATCCCGAGGCCTACGGCGCAGCGGCGCACGAAAAGGCCGAGCCCTACGATGTCGCCCGCGACGCCACGACGCTGCCGCTGATCCGCGCCGCCGTGGCGCGCGGCGTGCCGCTGCTGGCGATCTGCCGCGGCATGCAGGAGCTGAACGTCGCCTTCGGCGGCACGCTGTATGCGCGCGTCCACGAGGTGCCGGGCCGCCACGACCACCGCAAGCCCGAGGGCGATCTGGACACGCGCTACGGCCCCAAGCACCGCATCGCGCTGACGCCCGGCGGTGTGCTCGCCCGCCTCGTGGGCGGCGAGGAGCTGTGGGTGAATTCGCTTCATTGGCAGGGCGTCGCCGAGCCCGCGCGCACGCTGGCGGTCGAGGCCACGGCCGAGGACGGCACGATCGAGGCGATGAGCCTGCCGGATGCGCGGGGCTTCGTGCTGGGCGTGCAGTGGCACCCGGAATACGAGGCGGCGGCCAACCCCACCTCGCGCGCCATTCTCGGCGCCTTCGGCGAGGCCGCGCGCCAGTATCGCGCCGGTCTCGTCCGGGAGTCGGTTTGATCCCGGGCGTTCGGGACGATGTTCATGCGGGGTATGCCGTCGGTGCATGAAATGTTCCGGGTTGGTGGTATTGATTGAAGGCCGAAGCGTCCCACATCGCGGGTAAGTGCTGGTCTGCAATGGACCGGACTCAGCGGTTGGGTGTCGTCCCCTGCCACCCTGCCGCGTCTCCGCGGAGATTCGGAACGCCCGGCCTCCCCCCGACCGGGCGTTCCTCTTTTTTGTGCGCCCTGGAAAGGGCCGCGGATAAGCCGAACGTTGCGTTGACCGGCCGCGTTTTGTAGCTCCCCCGCCCATGCGCATCGCCACCTGGAACGTGAACTCCATCCGCGCCCGGCTGGAGCATTTCGCCGCCTTCGTCGCCGCGGCGCGGCCGAACGTTGTCTGCCTGCAGGAAACCAAGGTCGCCGACCCGCAGTTTCCGGCGGCGGCGATGGACGAGCTGGGCTTTCCCCACCGCGCCGTGCGTGGCGAGAAGGGCCGCAACGGCGTCGCCATCCTGGCCGACCGCCCCTTCGCCACACACTGGCAGTGGGACTGGTGGGGTCAGCCGGACGCGCGCCACCTGGCCGTGGTGCCGGACGCCGAGCCGCGGCTGGAGCTGCACTGCTTCTACGTGCCCTCGGGCGGCCCGGAGGCGGACGTGGACGCCAACCCCAAGTTCGCCCACAAGCTCGGCTTCATCGACGAGATGACGGCCTGGGCGCGCGACGACCGCCTCGCCGACCGCAGCGTCATGATCCTGGGCGACCTGAACGTGGCGCCGCTGGAGACGGACGTGTGGAACCACCAGCGCATCAAGCGCCAGGTCGGCCACACCCCGCGGGAGTGCGAGCGCATGGCGGGCCTGCGCGAGGCCGGCGGTTTCACGGACGTGGGGCGCCATTTCGTGCCGCCGGACCAGCACCTCTACACCTGGTGGGGCTACCGCCACCCGCAGTCCTTCCAGAAGAACTACGGCTGGCGCCTGGACCACGTCTGGGTGACGCCGCCGCTCAGCGCGCACCTGGACCGCCACGCCGTGTGGTCGCAGACGCGCGGCTGGCAGAAGCCCTCCGACCACGTGCCCGTGGTGGTGGACCTCGCGTGAGCCACCATTCCGTGGGCGAAACGACGCATCACGCGAGCGCCACCAGATCGACCGGATGGTTGATCCCCGCCACCGGGGTTCCGGGGCGCTGCGTCCCGGTCCCGGCGTAGCCCTGCTGCTGCGCGAGGTGGTAGGTTTCCTGCGCCGCGAGCGCGCGCGTGCCCGCCACGGCATTGTGCTTTTCCACCTTGCTGGCGACGTTCACCGCGTCCCCGATCACAGTGTATTCGAGGCGGTCGCGCTCGCCCACCGCCCCGAAGACGACGCGTCCGCTGGCCGCGGCGGCGTTCACCGTCGGCGCCGGCACGCCGCGCTCGGCCCGGTTGCGCTGCCACGCCGCCGCCCCTTCGATCGCCGCGTCCACGCAGCGCAGCGCGTCGGCGGCGTAGCTGCCGGGGGCGTGCACGTCGTCGAAGGTCGCCAGGATGCCGTCGCCCAGGAACTTGTCGATGCTGCCGCCGTGGCTGCGAACGATGGGCACCAGGGTGGCCTGATAGTCGGCGAGCAGCCGCATCACGGCGTCCGGCGGACAACGTTCGGCGATCCCGGTGAAGCCGCGCAGGTCGAAGGTGACGATCGCGGCGTGGCGCCATTCACCCACCCCGACCTCGAGGCTTTCCGCTTCCACGATGCGCTGGGCCACGGCCGGGGAGAAGAAGCGCGCCAACTCGCGCGCCGCCGTGCGCTCCGCCACCGCGCTGACGAGCAGGGCGCGGGCACGCACGATCGCCGTCGCCAGGATCGCGGTGACCACCAGGATGGAGATCACCTTGTCGAACTCCGCGCCCAGCAGGATCTTGTTGGAGGTGATGTAGGTGACGTAATCGCGCGTCACCATCGTCATGCCCGCGGGCAGCAGGACGTAGCCGACCAGCACCAGCCATCCCGCCGCCGCCGTCAGCCCCGCGACCACGACGAAGCGCGCCTCGAAGCGCAGCGCGCGCAGGGCGATGAAGATGAAGACGTAGAGCAGCGTCGGCGCCTTGAGGTAGAAGCCCGCCGGCTGCTCGTATTGCAGATGGAACGACCAGATCAGCCCGAACAGCAGGGCCATGTCGATGACGATCGACAGGTAGAGGAACCAGTCGGGCAGGCGCACGCGGAACGCCAGCCCCAGGCGGAAGAGCGTGAAGCCGAAATAGGCGGCCAGTGCGAAGGGCACCGGCGCGAAGCTGGCGTCCTCGCCAAAGGTCTTGGGCGCGAGCGTGTAGAGAACGGCGAAGATCACCACGACGGCGAGCTGGACGGCGCCGATGAGCCGTTCCGTGGCGTCCTGCTGCTCGCGCACCTGGGCCAGCACACGCGCGGGCAGCTGCTTGCGCGGGCTGGAGCGCAGCCGCGCCGGCAGGCTCAGGAGGATCGAGGGCAGGCTGCGATCCGACATGCCGGCCAGTGTGCCATGAACGCCGCCGATCCCGGCGATCAGGATGTGGTGACGCGGGCGTGACCCCGGGGACCGGGCGTGCGCCGAGGGCGCGCGGTCAGGGAACCAGCCGGTAGCCGCCGGGCTCGGTGATCAGCAGCTCCGCGTTGGCGGGGTCTTCCTCCACCTTCTGGCGCAGCCGGTAGACGTGCGTTTCCAGGGTGTGCGTGGTGACGCCCGCGTTGTAGCCCCATACCTCGCCCAGCAGGGTTTCGCGGCTGACCACGGTGTCGCCGCTGCGGTAGAGGTACTTGAGGATCGCCGTTTCCTTCTCGGTCAGGCGGATCTTCTTGCCGCTGTCGTCGGCCACCAGCAGCTTCGCGCTCGGGCGGAAGGTGTAGGGGCCGATGGTGAAGACGGCGTCCTCGCTCTGCTCGTGCTGGCGCAGCTGCGCGCGCAGGCGGGCCAGCAGCACGCCCAGGCGGAAGGGCTTGGTGACGTAGTCGTTGGCACCGGCATCCAGGCCGAGGATGGTGTCGGCATCGGATTCCGCCGCCGTCAGCATCACGATGGGGCACGACACGTTGTTGCGGCGCAGGACGCGGCACACCTCGCGCCCGTCCATGTCCGGCAACCCCACGTCCAGCAGGATCGCGTCCACGTGTTGCGACTTCGCGATCTCGATCGCGTCGCTGCCCGTGCCGGCGCCGAGGGTGGCGAATTCCTCGTGCAGTCCCAGCTGCTCGGCCAGGGACTCGCGCAGGGTTTCGTCGTCGTCCACCAGCAGGATTTTCTTGCCCTGAACGGACGCCATGGCCTCCCCATCGTCGGCGCGTTGGTATGCGGATCCCCCTTGGGACCGCTATCCGCAATAGCAGCCGCCAGGATGGCGTTCAAGCTGGCGTCACGGCAAAGCTTGCCGCCCGGAATGGCGGCGGCGGTGCATCGGGGCGACCGCGACTCCAGCCGAAGACGGCCCGGATTGTGGCACGCTGTTTGCGTAATCGTTGCCGGCGACGTGGTCGCGAGCACGGAGGCGACGATGCCGGTGAGCCAGGCCCCGACGGAACCGCAATCGGATCAGGCCCAGCGCGTCCGCGCCCAGGAAGCCGCGCTGCGCTCGGCGTCGCGCACCGACCGCGCGGCGGAAGCCGGGCGGGGCGCCCCGGCCGCCAACACCGACCCGAACCGCCCCGCGCCCAGCGACCGGCCGCCCGGCAAGGCGGACGGGGCGCACTTCACGCCGCCGCCGGAAGGTACGCCGGAGTACAGCTTCGCCGACCTGGTCGACGTGGTGAACCCGCTGCAGCACATCCCCGGCGTGGCCTCGGTCTACCAGGAGGTCACGGGCGACGAGATCAAGGGCGCCTCCCAGGTCGTGGGCAGCACGCTCTACGGCGGGCCGATCGGCCTCATCGGCGGCGCGGCGAACGCCATCATCGACGAGGCCACGGGCGACGACGTGGGCGGGCACACCCTGGCGGCGCTGGGCATGAAGGAGCCGGAAAGCGCCGGCGACACGCGGCTGGCGTCCGGTTCGGGCGATCCGCAGGGCCAGCCCCCGGCCTCGGAGGCCACGATCGCGCGCACCAGCTCCACCACCAAGGCCGTCGAGCTCGCGTCCCAGCCGTCCCAGCAGGCAGCGGCCAGCACCGACGGGCAGCAGCCGCAGGATCGAGGCGTCCACATCGCCGCCGCCAGCACCGGCACCACCGGACGGCAGGCGAGCACCGCCGCCACGGCCACCGACGGCGCGCCCCAGGCCAACGGCGTGGCCACCGGTGACAATGCCCTCGCCAAGGTGGCGCAAGATCTGCGTCAGGGCGGCGGACAGGCGGATCAGGCGCAACGTCAGGGGGCAAGCGCTCAGGCGACAGCGGCTCAGGGCTCGACGGACGGCAACGGCAACGGTGTGGCGCGCGGGGACGCGGCGCTGTCGCAACTGGCGAACGATCTGCGTCAGGGCGGCACGGCGAACACAAATGCACAGGCGTCCGGCGGCGCCCAGGCCGGCGACACAGCCACGCGCGGTGAGCAGCCCTCGCCGACGCAGACCCAGACGGCGCGCGCCGCCGACGTGCCGTCGGATTCCGACTTCTTCCAGATCAAGGACCGGCACTACACGCATTCGGCGGAGCAGAACGCGCGCGATGCCGCACAGCGGCTGGAAGCGGCGGCCAACACCGAGGCCGTTCCGGGCCAGGAGGCGGATGCCGCGACGGCGTACAAAACGGGCGAGTCCGCGCCGGATGCGGGTCAGCAGCAGCGCCGGACGGCCAGCTCCGCCAGCGGGAACGAACCCCTGCCCACGCCCGAAACCCAGGGCATGCCGGAGAATTTTGCCGAGCGCATGAAGAACGCCCTGGACAAGTACCGGGCCATGCAGCAGGCGCAGTGATCGCCGCCGCGCGCGCTGATACCCTCGCCGCATGGACCTGACGGTTTTTCCCACGGCGGACGGGTGGCGCGCGCGGCTGGACGACGGCCGCGTGTGGCCGTGCGTGATCGGTCGGAGCGGCACGACCGCAACGAAGGCGGAGGGCGACGGCGCCACGCCGCTCGGCGCATGGCCCGTCCGGCGGGTGCTCTACCGCCCCGACCGGCTTTCCGAACCCGAAACGAGCCTGCCGTTGTCGGCGATCGCGCCCGACGATGGCTGGTGCGACGACCCGGCGAACCCGCACTACAACCGGCCCGTCAAGCTGCCGTTCGACGGCGGGCACGAGGTGCTGTGGCGAGACGACGGCCTCTACGACCTCGTGGTCGTGCTCGGCCACAACGACGACCCGCCAACGCCCGGCGCGGGCAGCGCGATCTTCCTGCATCGCATGCGGCCCGATGGCGCCCCAACCGAGGGGTGCGTGGCCCTCGAACCGGCGGCGCTGGCGGCGGTTGTCCGCGCGTTGCGGCCGGGCTCCCGGATTGTGATCCAATCGTGATGCGCCGGCCCGGGTGCGCCGTGTCGCACCCGCTTGTCCGCCGGCGCAGGCGACCCATCTGCCCGCCCAGCACAACGAACGTCATGCCGGGGAGAATGCAGATGCGCGCAAAACCGGGCGTTTCCGCAGCCGTCGCCATGAGTGTCCTGGTCGCCGGATGCGCCGGCGGCTACACCGTCGTCGATTTCAAGACGGACAACGGAACCTACTCGGAATCCTACCTGCGCGCCGCCGCGGACGGGAAGGGCGTGCGCCTCGATCTGCGCAACAGCCCGTTCGATTCGGCCCGGGCGGCCGAGGTCGGCGACACCATCGAGCGTGCATTTCAACAGAGCCATCGTTCGGTCTACGATGTCGCCTTCCCCACGAATGACGCGGACGGGACCAACGGCATGCGCGCCGTGGTCCTTTTCAACGCCGCCTCCAACGCGCGCCCCGAACAGCTGTGCAGCAAACCGGATCAGCCGGGGGTCGAACCGTCCGACCGAGGCCTGCGCGTGGCGGTCACGTTGTGCCGTGGCGAGCGCCCGATGCGCTGGGTCGTCGCCCGCCAAGTGGGCGCGGATGCCACCGAACCCGCGGGCGTGCGCCAGCTTTTCCGCAACGTTGGCTATGACCTCTTCTCGGAGCCTGAGAACATCGCGGGCAACGGCGTGGGCGGCGACATGATGTAGGCGAGCGATCTGCCCTTATTCGGGTCGTTCGCCGAAGACCGCGGTGCCCACGCGGACGCAGGTCGCACCCAGGCGAAGGGCCGTCTCGTAATCGCCGCTCATCCCCATGGACAGCGCGGGCAGCTCCAGCCGCGCCGCGATTTCGGCCAGGAGCGCGAAGTGCGGCGCGGGCTCCTCGTCCAATGGGGGGATGCACATCAGCCCGGCGACGGGGAGCCCCAGCTCCCGGCACAGCGCCACCAGCGCATCCGCGTCGCCGGGCGCGACGCCGGCTTTCTGCGGCTCCTCGCCCGTGTTGACCTGGACGTAGACCGTGGGCGTGTGGCCCGTCTTCGCCGCTGCCTTGGCGAGCGCGCGGGCGAGCCGCTCGCGGTCCACGGTCTGGATCACGTCGAAGGTGGCGACGGCGTCCTCGACCTTGTTGGTCTGCAAGGGCCCGACGAGGTGGAGCCTGAGATCGGGATGCGCTTGGCGCAGCGCCGGATACTTGCCCTGGGCTTCCTGAACGCGGTTTTCCCCGAACACGCGGTGGCCGGCCGCGAGCGCTTGCTGCACGCGCTCGGCCGGGTGTTTTTTCGACACCGCAACGAGCTCGACCTGCCGCGGATCGCGGCCCACCGCGCGGCAGGCGTCGGCGATGCGGTCGTGGATGGCCGCGAGGTTGGCAGCGATGTCGGGGGTGGTTTCGCTCATGGCTGGCTTCAGAACACCGGGTTGCCGCGTTTGTCCAGATAGCCGTGCGTGCGCATGGTTTCGGCGTGCGTGTCGATCAGGCGCTGAACCTGGTCTTCGGTCAGGGTTTCGCGCCACTGGCCCACCTGGCCGCGCCGGAAGAACTGCTGCGAGCCGTCGGGCCGCGCTTCGTTGAAGCCGCGCTGCTTTTCCTGGCGCGAGAGCACGTCGAAACTGGTGAAGTCGATGGCCTTGCGCAGCCGCTTGGTGTGAAGCGGCAGTTGCAGGAAGTTGACCAGGGCGCGGAAGGTCGGGCCCGGCTTGGTCTGCATGTCCTCGTAGCGCATCACGTGAAGTTTCAGGCCCGGCGCCTTCAGCCAGCTTTCCACGTGCTGCGTCCAGGTGCCGACGACACCGGGCAGCTGCACGCTGGGATCGCCGGCCATGATCTGGTCCTTCGTGCACATGAAGGTCACGGCCTGATCGAAGCTGACATCCAGGTGGTGCGCCAGGGACACCGCGACATCCAACGGATTGCGCACGACGTAGATCGCCCCGGCCGTGGCATCCGGCGTGATGAAGGGGATCCCGCTGTCGTCGAAGCCCACGACGCTGTGGGTCTTCACGAAGACCGTTTCCTGGGGATGGCTGGCGAGCATGCGGTGCATGACGGGGCGCAGGCGGCTAACGTCGTCGGACGTCAGCTCCTCGCGCGAACACCCGCTCGCGGCTTCGTAGAGCACCAGGAAGCCGTCGCCGTAGGCGAACTTGTGCAGCTCGTTGATGTCGAGCGGTTCGTCGGGGTTTCGGAAGTAGGTCGCCAGGAAGGAGCGCAGCCAGGTGTTGCCGGACTTGGGGTACGAACTCAGCCAGAGAATGCCCGCCATGGCGCGTTTGGCCCACCCTGTCGTTGCCGTTGTCGCGGCAAAATAGGTGGGGAATGGCCCGAACAAAAGAGAGGGGGCCGGACGGCCCCCTCTCCAAACCAACACCGTTTGGTGAGGGTTTAGAAGAACATCGTCGTGCCGATGACGCCCGAAACCGCGTCGGAGTCGACGCCGGCGTTGTTCTCCTGGTTGTCGAAGATCACGCCGCCGCTGAGGTTGATCCCGGGGCCGAGGTTGTAGCCGACAGCGCCCTTGTAGGTCTCCTGGTCGGCATCCGGCGTGGCGGAGTTACCGTCGGTGCGGGAGATCAGCGCCTCGGCCTGGAAGGTGAAGGGCCCGGTGCTGTAGACGACGTCGAAGCCGTGCGCACGGCCATCATCAGGCGAGTCGCCCTGCGCGGCGCTCACAGCATCCGGGTTGTCGGCCTCGGCGAAGGCGTAGCCAACGCCAAAGCCGGCGAAGTTCGCGCGGACACCGGCCATGTAGTGCTCGGGGTCCTCGTTGCCGCTGCCATCAGCCGCCTGGGCGGTGTTCACACCGGCGTAGGCCGACAAACCGACCTGCTGGAAGTCCTGGCTCCAGCTCACGCTAGCGGACAGGCCATCGCTGGCTGTGGTGTCCGAATCCTGGAAACCGAACTGCTGCGTGTTGTTGCCCTGAATCTCGGGCGCCCAGCTGGCGCCGAACTTGAAGCCGGCGACGCGCGGCGTGTAGTAGGCGATCCGCTGGGCGTCGTTGGCGAAGTCCAGGTGCGTCGAACCGCCAACGTTGTAGAAGTTGCCGGCGTTCGCGCTCGTGCCGCCGGTGAAGTAGCTCTGCCAGCCGGTGTTGATCGGAACCAGCGTGTAGCTCCACAGCGGGCCGGCGCCCCAGGACTGCGCGTACGCGGCGGAGTTCTGCGAGCCGAGCTGCACGGTACCGAAGGAGCCCTTCATGTAGCCGTAGACGCCGTCGGCCTCGACACCCTGCTGGAAGTCGCTGTTCGGGTTGGCGATCTCGGTGGTGATGCTGACACCGGCCTCGATGCCATTGTCCAGGGTGTAGGAGCCGGAGAAGCTGATCTCAGCGTCCTGGAAGGTCTGGGTATCGTCGACGCCGAATCCGCCGTGCGGATCACCCACAGACTGATAGAAGTTGAAAAAGCCGCCGACATCCAGGTTGATGCCCTCGGCGTGCGCGCCGTTCGCGACCGTGGCCACGCCGAGCAGCGCGGTCGTCGCGTAGAGACTCTTCTTCATGGTCATTGGATTTTTCCCTCTCCGTGTCGTTGCCCCGCACGATCGCTTCGCGGAAGCGCTTCGCATTCCTTCGCGGCGCGTGCGATCGCCCGCCGCGACGTCGTGTTGTCGATGAAGCCCCCCGCGACGCGCCGATGCGATCCGTAACCGGCATGAGACGAAATCAAGCATTGCCGGGGGCTTGGTCAAGAAGCCCTTCGGTGACCTGTGGCAAATCCTCGTCATGCGTGGCGTTTGTGCAACACCGCTGACGCGGAGGCCGCCGGTTGGTGGCGGCGCCTGGCTCGCCGCTTGCCCGAGCGCGCGTGCGCCGCCTAGCCTCTCGCCCACGCCGCAGCCGGAGGAAAATGGACGCGATGTCGAAAGCTCACCGCGCGAGCGTCACCCGCGATCAGCACCCCGAGGAAACCCTTCGCCAGGGCGTGCGCGCGCACGATCAGGGCGACCGCGGCGAGGCTCGGCGCCTGTACGAACGCGTGCTGACGGCCATCCCGCGCCACCCGGTCGCGTTGCAGATGCTGGCCTCCGTGGAATATCTCGAGGGCAACGTGACTCACGCGGACGTCTACCGGGACAAGGCAATCGAAAGCTTTGGCGAGGCGGTGGCAGCGAACCCGGGGGTGCTGCCGCCGCTGACGGGGTATGTGAACCTGCTGCTGGCGGCAGGCCGGGTACACGAAGCGGAGCACCAGGCGTCCGCGTTGCGGCTCGGCCTCAACCCCTTCCGCCACGACGCCACGGAATTCAACCGCCGCCGCCGCGCCGCCTACGAGGCCGGGCACCCGCCGGTGCTCATCAACACCATCCCCAAGTCCGCCAGCGAGAGCATCTGGAACCGCCTGGCCGACAGCCTGGACATGGCGCAGTGCCAGGTGTCGATCGGGCTGTTTCCCAACTGCATGGCCGTGCCGCTGCGCGTGGCGGAGCTCGGCGCCGGCGGCATCGCCAGCAAGGAGCACCTGGCGCCGACGGCCTTCAACGTGAAAACGCTTGCGGAGTCGGGCGTCGAGCGGCTGGTCGTGCACCTGCGCGATCCGCGGCAGGTGGCGCTGTCCTGGGCGCACTTCGTGCGCGATCACATCGCCACGATGCCCACGGGCCCGCTGTGGCGCGACACCTGTCCGCCCCTGCCGGTGCTGCACGGCTCCTTCGAGGCGCTGATGGACTGGGCCGTGGACAGCTACATCCCCCTCGTCGTCGACTTCATCCAGGGCTGGCAGCAGATTGCCGAGGATGACAGCTCGGGCCTCTCGGTTCTCTTCACGACCTTCGAGGACTTCAAAGCCGACCCCGACACCTACATGCAGCGCGTGCTGTCCTTCTACGGCGCGGACGCCGGGGCGGACGCGGCCAATGTGGCCTCCGAGGACGGGCATCTGCGCCAGGGGCGCACCGACGAATGGCGCGAGGTCCTCACCCAGGCGCAGCAGGAACGCGCGCGGCGCGTGATCGGGGATGCGATCCTCGATCGCTTCGGCTGGCCGAGGTAAGAGGGTGCGCTCGCGGCTTGCCGTGCCGTCGCAGCCTTGCTAAGCCGCGTGCGGATTCTCGGCTGCAAAGGTTGCATGATGGCGCGTTTGATCACCGGCTTGGTGCTCCTGGGCGTGGCGGGAGCCGTCGCGGCTGGCTGCGGTCCGCCGCAGAACCCGGATGAGCCCCTTCCCCAGGAAAAGACTCGCGGCGGAAGCAACCCTTCCGGGCGTGACACGGGTAGCGTCACCGGCGGCGGCCTGAGCGGGCTGTTCGCCGACGACGAGGATGACGCCGAAGGCGGCGGTTCCGGCGTGGCCGTGAACAGCTTCCTGTGGCGCGCCTCGCTGGACACCGTATCCTTCATGCCGCTGGCCCAGGCGGACCCCTTCGGCGGCGTCATCATCACCGACTGGTATTCGCCCGCCGACGCCGAGGGCGAGCGCATCAAGGTCAACGTCTTCATCCTCAGCCGCGAGCTGCGCGCCAACGCCCTGCGCGCCTCGGTCTTCCGCCAGGTGCGCGAGGACGGCGAGTGGGTCGATGCCGAGGTGAGCGAGGACACGGCGACCCGCCTGGAAAACGCCATCCTCTCGCGGGCGCGGGAGATGCGCGTGACCAAGCGCAAGCAGAGCTGAGCCACACGACGCCGGAGCCGGCGCGCACGACGCCGCCGGCCGGACAGGACGCAAACACGGGAGTCGGTCGCGGGGCATGAGCCGCTACAACGTCAAGGAGACCGAGGCGAAGTGGCAGCGCGCCTGGGACGGCGCGCGCTGTTTCGAGGTTCACCAGGACCCCGGCCGGGACAAGTATTACGTCCTCGAAATGTTCCCCTATCCCTCGGGGAACATCCACATGGGCCACCTGCGCAACTACACGATCGGCGACGTGGTGGCGCGCTACAAGCGCGCGCAGGGCTACAACGTCCTGCACCCCATGGGCTGGGACGCCTTCGGCCTGCCCGCCGAGAACGCGGCCATCGACCGCGGCGTCCACCCCAAGCAGTGGACGCACGGCAACATCGACAAGATGCGCGATCAGCTGAAGGCGATGGGCCTGTCCATCGACTGGTCGCGCGAGATCGCCACCTGCGATCCCGAGTACTACCAGCACGAACAGGCCATGTTCCTGGATCTGCTGGACGCCGGGCTGGCCTACCGCAAGGAAGCCTGGGTCAACTGGGACCCGGTGGACCAGACCGTGCTGGCCAACGAGCAGGTGGAAAACGGCAAGGGCTGGCGCTCCGGCGCGCCCGTGGAGCAGCGCAAGCTGCCGCAGTGGATGCTGCGCATCACCGCGTTTTCCGAGGAGCTGCTGTCCGCGCTGGACGAGCTGGACCGCTGGCCGGACAAGGTGCGCTCGATGCAGCGCAACTGGATCGGCCGCTCCGAGGGCGCGCGCATCCATTTCCCCGTCGCCGAGCGCGGCGACAGCCTTGAGGTCTTCACCACCCGCCCCGACACGCTCTACGGCGCGTCCTTCTGCGCGCTCTCGCCCCACCACCCGCTGACCGAGGAGCTGGCCCAGCATGACGAGCAGCTGGAGGCCTTCCGGCGCGAGTGCGAGCAGCTGGGCACCAGCGAGGAGGCGATCGAGCGCGCGGAGAAGAAGGGCTACTTCACCGGGCTGCACTGCACGCACCCGGTGACGGGCGAGCAGCTGCCGCTCTACGTCGCCAACTTCATCCTCATGGAGTACGGCACGGGCGCCATCTTCGGCTGCCCCGCCCACGACCAGCGCGACCTGGATTTCGCCCGCGCCTACGGCCTGCGCGTCACCCCCGTCATCCTGCCCGAGGGCGAGGACGCGGCCGGGTTCGCCGTGGGCGGCACGGCCTACACGGGCGACGGCACGCTCATCAATTCCGACTTCCTGAACGGGCTGGATGTCGATAGCGCCAAGCGCCGCATCATCGAGCGCCTGGAAGCCGACGGCAGCGGCGAGGGCACGGTTCAGTTCCGCCTGCGCGACTGGGGCGTGAGCCGCCAGCGCTACTGGGGCGCGCCCATCCCGGTGATCCACTGCGGCGCGTGCGGGATCGTTCCGGTTCCGAAATCGGATCTGCCGGTGACGCTGCCGGAGGACGTGGACCTCTCCACCCCCGGCAACCCGCTGGACCGCCACCCCACCTGGAAGCACACGACCTGCCCGCGGTGCGGCGGCGAGGCCGAGCGCGAGACGGACACCTTCGACACCTTCATGGAGTCCTCCTGGTACTTCGCGCGCTTCTGCTCGCCCCAGAGCGAGGTGGGCATCGACCGCGAGGCCGCGCGCTACTGGCTGCCGGTGGACCAGTACATCGGCGGCATCGAGCACGCGGTTCTGCACCTGCTCTACGCGCGCTTCTTCACGCGCGCACTCCAGCACCTCGGCTACGTCGACGTGGCCGAGCCCTTCGCCGGGCTCTTCACCCAGGGCATGATCGGCCACGAGACCTTCAAGGACATGGAGGGCAACTGGCTCTCGCCGGACGAGGTGAAGCCCGGCGAGGACGGCACGCTCGTCGACCCCCACGGCCGCCCCGTGACGCGCGGGCGCGTGGAGAAGATGAGCAAGTCCAAGCGCAACACCATCGATCCCACCGAGATCATTCAGGCCTACGGGGCGGACACGGCGCGCTGGTTCATGCTGTCCGACAGCCCGCCGGACCGCGACATGGAGTGGACCGAGGCCGGCGTGGAAGGCGCCTACCGCTACGTCCATCGCCTCTACCGCCTGGTCAGCGAGATGAGCGCGGACCTGCCGGCCGCCGACGCGGCCAAGCCCGACGCCTTCTCCAACGCGGCGATGGATCTGCGCCGGGCGGCGCACAAGACGGTCGCCAACGTCACGCACGACGTGGAAAACTTCCACTTCAACCGCAGCGTGGCGCGGCTGTACGAGCTGACCAATCAGCTCAGCAGCTTCCAGCCCAAGGACGCCGCGGACCGCTGGGCGCAGGCCGAAGCCGCGGCGATGCTCGTGCGCATGGTCGGGCCGATGATGCCGCATCTCGCCGAGGAGCTGTGGGAGATGCTCGGCAACACGACGATGCTCGCCGACACGCCGTGGCCGCAGGCCGATCCGGCGCTCACCGTGGACGAGCGCGTGACCGTCGCCATCCAGGTGAACGGCAAAAAGCGCGCCACGGTCGAGCTGCCTCGCGACGCCGAAGAGGATCAGGCCAAGGAAGCCGCGCTCGCCGAACCCGGCGTCCAACGCGCCCTCGGCGACAAAGCCCCGCGAAAGATCATCGTCGTGCCGAACAAAATCGTGAACGTGGTGGCATAACAAACTGAGGGCAGTTTGATCCCGTGCGTCAGGCTGCCGGACGCCATCCAAACGCGGTTGCGGGGCTGTCTTGGGGAAGATGCCGGCCGGGACCGTCTGCAGCCACCGCTGAGTAGATGCGATGAAACGTGAGGCGGTTTCCCTGGGCTTACGTGGACTGACGAAAAGAGGGAATACGCCGGGTGGCCATCTTCGAGCGCACGCGTTTTAGCTGCTTGCCAGCCTCGAACCGACCCGTTCGCTACACCGGCGGTGAAGGGGTCTGGTGCCCGGCGTGCCCCCACTGATGGCGAACACAAGCGGTTAAGCTGGACCCTGTTCTTGCCCCAATCCATCCGCTACACCAGCGGTGAAAGGGCCTGGTGCCCGACGCGCCCCCGTCGATGGCGAACAGACGCGATTAAACTGGCCTCAGTTTATGAAGATCAAGGCGGCGAGAGCGGAGACGTTTGCGCGGCGGCCGGACGCGGGGGTCCGGGCGGTGCTGGTGTACGGTCCGGATTCGGGACTGGTGCGCGAGCGCATGGACGCGCTGGTGCGCTCGGTCGTGGACGATCCCACGGATCCCTTCCGCGTGGTGGAGGTAACGCCGACGCAGGTGGCGAAGGAGCCGGCGCTGATCGCGGACGAGGCCGCGGCGCTGGCGTTCGGCGGCGGCCGGCGCGTCGTGATGATGCGCAACGCGGACGACAGCACGGTGAAGGCGCTGAAGGCATTTCTGGACGAGCCGGCGGGCGACGGCTTCGTCGTGGTGAGCGCGGGCGATCTGACGCCCAAGTCCAAGCTGCGCCAGGCGTTCGAGCGCGCGGGCGTGGGCGCCGCCCTGCCCTGTTACCGCGACGACACCGCGAGCCTGCAGACCGTGGTGAGCGAGACACTGCGCGAACACGGCCTGGACGTGTCCCGCGAGGCCGCGCGCTATCTCGCGGAACACCTGGGCGCGGACCGCATGGTGACGCGGCGGGAGCTGGAAAAACTCGCGCTCTACACGGGCAGCGGCCGGGTGGAGCTGGACGACGCGC
Organism: Limimonas halophila; assembly: GCF_900100655.1. NCBI lineage: Bacteria > Pseudomonadati > Pseudomonadota > Alphaproteobacteria > Rhodospirillales > Rhodovibrionaceae > Limimonas > Limimonas halophila. The sequence continues at coordinate 75,570 of NZ_FNCE01000007.1, read as the reverse complement.
AGGCGTGCGTGGGCGACAACGCGGCGCTGTCGCTGGACGACATCGCGTTCGCCTGCTGCGAGGGCAAGCCGGCGGAATTGGAGCGGGCGTTCGGCCGCGCGGTGGCGGAGGGTGCCAACCCGGTGCAGATCCTGCGCACCGTGGCGCGGCACGTGCAGCGCCTGCATCACGTCGCGGCACACGGCGACGCGGACGCGGCGGTGGAGAGCCTGCGCCCACCGGTGTTCTGGAAGCACAAGACGCGCTTCAAGGCCCAGGCGACCGCCTGGGATGCATCCGCGCTGGGCCGCGCCCTGGGCGATTTGCTGGAGGCGGAGGTGCGCGTGAAATCCACGGGTTATCCGCAGGAATCCGTCGCCTCGCGGGTGCTCATCAGCATCGCGCGCCGCGCGCCCAAGCCCCGGCGCACCTGAGCGCCACAGTTTTGATCAGTCGGTGTTTCCCGTGAAACAGGGGACACACGGCCGCGCGGACCAGCTCGTGGCGGATTAGAGCATCGTGCGTGAATTCGTGTCTGCGGGCTGATCCGGAAACTTCGGTATATGGTCCTATTTTTCCAGTGCGAGCAGTTTCCGCGCCTGCGGCGCGGGAGCCTGGTGGCTGTCCACGCACGAGCAAGCGGAATCACGCCGGGACGGCCACGGCGGCGTGGGCGTGACACCCCGAACAAGCTGATTCCGCATTACCGCGATCTGCTCTAATGCGGATCGGTCTTGGCGGGGCCGTGGCACAGGCGGTGCACCACGTCGTCCAGCTGATCCAGGCTGGTGTAGTGCAGCGTCACCGTGCCGCCCTTGCCCTTCGGCGCGATCTTCACCTTGAGCCCGAGCTGCGCGGCAACGTCATCTTCCAGCGCGCGCGTGTCGGCGTCCTTGGCCTCGGCCGCGTTGGAGCGGCGTTGCGCGCCGGCGCCCTCGCCGTTCGTGCTCGCGGCCTTGACCTGCTGGGCGAGCTTTTCCGTGTCGCGCACGGACAGCCCGCGCTCGGCGACCTGACGCGCCAGGCCCTCGGTGTCGTCGGCGTTGAGCAGCGCGCGGGCGTGGCCGGCGGAGATGTCGCCGGTCTGCACCAGCACCTTCACGCGCTCGGGTAGCTGGAGCAGGCGCAGCATGTTGGCGATGTGGCTGCGCGACTTGCCCACCGCGCGCGCCAGATCTTCCTGGGTGTGCTGGAACTCGTCCATCAGGCGCTGGTAGCCCTGCGCCTCTTCCAGCGGCGTGAGATCGCGGCGCTGGACGTTCTCGACGATCGCGATCTCCAGCGCGGCAACATCCGACAGCTCGCGGACGACCACCGGCACTTCGTGCAGCTGCGCCCGCTGTGCCGCGCGCCAGCGCCGCTCGCCGGCGATGATCTCGAACTGCGCCTCGCCGCCCTCGCCGGCCGGCCGCACCAAGAGCGGCTGGAAGATGCCGTTGGCCGCGATGGAGTCCGCCAGCGCGGCAATGGATTCCTCATCGAACGCGCGGCGCGGCTGATAGGGGTTGGGCGCCAGCCGGTCGATGGCGACGTGCTGCCGCCCCTGCCCGGACGCGGCCGGCGCGGCGGCCGGTTCCGCCGCCGGCGCCGTGTCGGGCTCGGGCGAGACCGCGGCCTCGGCTTCCTCGTCGTCGCCCAGGAGCGCCGCGAGCCCGCGGCCGAGATTGCGCTTGCCGTCCGCCATCGTGCCCCTCAGCTCGCCATGGCGGGCGCGCCGCCCTTCTCGCGGCGAAGCAGTTCGCCGGCGAGCTTGATGTAGGCCTTCGCGCCCGAGGACTTCATGTCGTAGACGATCACGGGTTTCCCGTGCGACGGCGCTTCGGACACCCGCACGTTGCGCGGGATCACGGTGTCGTAGACGATGTTGCTCAGGTACTCGCGCACATCCTGCGCCACCATGGCGCAGAGGTTGTTGCGCCGGTCGTACATCGTCAGCACGACGCCCTCGATCTCCAGGTCCGGGTTGAAGCCCTTGCGCACGCGCTCGATCGTGCGCATCAGGTGGCTCAGCCCCTCCAGCGCGTAGAACTCCGCCTGCAAGGGCACGAGCGCGGCGTGCCCGGCGACGAAGGCGTTGATCGTCAGCAGCCCCAATGCCGGCGGGCAATCCACGAGGATGTAGTCGTAGCGCTCCAGGATGGGGGCCAGCGCCGAGCGCAGGCGCGTTTCCCGCGCCTCGGCGTCGACCAGCTCGACCTCGGCGCCGGCCAGATCGACCGCGGAGGGCACCAGCTCCAGCCCCGGCACGTCGGTGGGCACGATCACGTCGGCGACCGGATCGCCGTCCATCAGTGGGCCGTAGACGTTGCGCTTGCGGTCGCCGCGCGTCAGCCCGAAGCCCGTGGAGGCATTGCCCTGCGGGTCCATGTCCACGATGAGCGTGCGGTACTCGCAGGCCGCGAGCGCGGTGCCCAGGTTGACGGCCGTGGTGGTCTTGCCCACCCCGCCCTTCTGGTTGGCGATGGCGAGCACGCGGGCGTCGCCGGTGGTCGCCTTCGCCAGGGTCCCGTCGGCAGTTTGCTGCGTGTTCTGCGCGGTCACGGCTGCCCCACCTGGATGCGGAGGATGGACGCCTCGGGATCGCTGCGGCTGGCCGCATGCTGCGCCGCGATCTTCCACGTCGACGCGGCTTCGGTCAATTCCCGCTCGGCCTCGCGGCCCTTCGGGAAGAGGCAAACCCCGCCCGATGCCAGCAGCGGCGCGGCGTGGGTGAGCAACTCGGAAAGCGGCGCCAGCGCCCGCGCGGTAACGACATCGACGGGCGGCACCTCGGCGTCCGCGATGCGGCGCGCGTGGACGACGGCGTTCGCGCCCGTCCGCCGGATGACTTCGCGCAGGAAGGTGGCCTTGCGCTGGTCGGATTCGACGAGATGCACCTCACCGCAGCCCAGGATCGCCAGGACAAGCCCGGGAAACCCGGCCCCGCTGCCGAGGTCGGCGATGCGGCGCGGCCGATCCTCGGGCGCGGGCGGCAGGAGATCGGCGAGCTGGGCGGAATCGAGCACGTGGCGGCGCCAGGCGTCGGCCAGCGTGCGCTTGCCGACGAGGTTGATCGCGCGGTTCCACTTCGTCAGGAGATCGAGGTGGGTTTGCAACGCCGCCAGCGTTTCATGTGAAACGCCGGTTGCGCGCTGGAACGCCGCCGCGTCGAAGGCCCCGGTTTCACGTGAAACGCCCGCCGGCGCGGTGGCGATCCCCCCATCCCGGCTATGGTTGTGTGCGGCCATGGCCAGCCATCATATGCCAAACAGCCCGTCCCCACCACCCGTTCGGAGAGCCGTCATGGCCGAGCAGCACGGCGCCAACCGCCTCGCCGGCGAAACCTCGCCCTACCTCCTTCAGCACAAGGACAATCCCGTGGCCTGGCATCCCTGGGGCCGCGAGGCGCTGGACGCGGCGAAGCGCGAGAACAAGCCCATCCTGCTGTCGGTCGGCTACGCGGCCTGCCACTGGTGCCACGTCATGGCGCACGAGTCCTTCGAGGACCCCGAGGTGGCCGAGGTGATGAACCGCCACTTCATCAACATCAAGGTGGACCGCGAGGAGCGCCCGGACCTCGACCACATCTACCAGAACGCCATCGCCCTGCTCGGCCAGCACGGCGGCTGGCCGCTGACGATGTTCCTCACGCCCGACGGCGAGCCCTTCTGGGGCGGCACCTATTTCCCGCGCTTTGACCGCTACGGCATGGCCGGCCTGCCCCGCGTGCTGGAGACGATCGCCAACGTCTGGAACCAGGAGCCGGACAAGGTCCAAACCAACGTCACGCGCCTGCGCGACGCGCTGCAGGGCATGGCGCAGCCACAGGGCGGCGGCGACGTCGACCCCGCAATGCTGGACGAAGCCGCGAACCGCCTCGCCCAGTCCGTCGATCCCACGCACGGCGGCATCGGCACGCAGCCCAAGTTCCCGCAGCCGGCCATCCTCGCCATGCTCTTCCGCGGCTGGGTGCGCAGCGGCACCGAACAGGCGCGCGAGGGCGCGCTCCTCACCCTACGCCGCATGAGCCAGGGCGGCATCTACGACCATCTCGGCGGCGGCTTCGCGCGCTATTCCGTGGACGAGCGCTGGCTGGTCCCGCACTTCGAGAAGATGCTCTACGACAACGCGCAGCTGCTGGAAGCGCTGACCTGGGCGTGGCAGGAAACGGGGGACGCCCTCTTCCACCGCCGCGTCCACGACACCGTGGGCTGGCTGCTGCGCGAAATGATCGCGCTGGATGCAAACGGCGAGCCCACGGGCGCGTTCGCCGCCTCGCTCGACGCCGACAGCGAGGGCGAGGAAGGCAAGTTCTACGTCTGGACCGAAGCCGAGATCGACCACGTGCTCGGCGGCGACGCGGAGCTGTTCAAGCGCGTCTACGACGTCTCGGGCGAAGGCAACTGGGAGAACGGCAAGACCATCCTCAACCGCCTCAACGCGCCCAACAGCCTCGGCGAGGGCGCGGAGTCCAAGCTGGCGGCGTGCCGCGCCCGCCTCTTCGCCGTGCGCGAGCGCCGGGTGCGCCCGGGGTGGGACGACAAGGTGCTGGCGGACTGGAACGGCCTGGCGATCGCCGCGCTCGCCGAGGCCGGCGCCGCCTTCGGCGAGACCGCGTGGCTGCACGCCGCCGCGCGCGCCTTCTCCTTCGTGCGCGACAACATGGACCGCGACGGCCGCTTGCTGCACGCCTGGCGCCGCGGGCAGGCCCAGCACGCCGGCACGCTGGACGACTACGCCGCCATGGCCCGCGCCGCCCTCACCCTCCACGAGCACACGGGCAAGCCGACCTACCTCGCCGACGCCGAGCGCTGGGCGGCGACCCTGGACCGCCATTTCTGGGACGCGGAGAACGGCGGCTACTTCATCACAGCCGACGACGTGGACGACGTCATCCTGCGGCCCAAGCACGCGCACGACAGCGCCCAGCCCTCGGGCAACGGCCTGGCGCTCGGCGTGCTCGCGCGCCTCGCCTGTTTCACGGGAAACACCGCCTACCGCGAGCGCGCTCACGCCCTCACCCGCGCCTTCGCCGGGGAGCTGTCGCGCAACTTCGTGCCGCTGTGCACGCTGCTCGCCAATGTCGAGTTGCTGAACGCGTCCACGCAGATTGCGATCATCGGCGACCGCGGGCGGGACGACACCCAGGCCCTGATCCGCGTCGTGGAGCGGACGCTCCTGCCCAACCGCGTGCTGCAGGTGGTGGCGCCGGACGCCGCCCTGCCCGACGGCCACCCCGCCGCCGGCAAGGCGCAGCTGGACGGCCGACCCACGGCCTACGTCTGCCACGGCGCCACCTGCTCGCAGCCCGTGAGCGACCCGGAGGCACTGCGCCAATTGTTGCGGTAAGGGTCACCGACTCGCGCCTGGATGACAGGCCCCCGGCCGCTCGGTATCGTTCGCGGGACCAACCCGACCGCGAACCGCACCACCGACCGCAAACGGGGGATCCATGGCGGATATCAAGGTGCCTGGCCCGGACGGCCAGTTCAGCGCGTATGTCGCCGAGCCCAAGGCCACGCCCGCGCCCGGGCTGCTGGTCATTCAGGAGATCTTCGGCGTGAACCAGGTCATGCGCGATCTCTGCGACCAGTTCGCGGCGCGCGGCTACGTGGCCATCTGTCCCGACCTCTTCTGGCGCCTGGAGCCCGACGTTCAGATCACCGATAAGACGGACGCGGAGTGGCAGAAGGCCTTCGACCTCATGGGCCGCTTCGACGTCGACCAGGGCGTCGAGGATCTCAAGACGACGCTGCACCATCTGCGCGGGATGGAGAGCTGCTCCGCGCTGGCCGGGAGCGTGGGCTACTGCCTCGGCGGCAAGCTGGCCTACCTCATGGCCACGCGCTCGGATGCCGACTGCAACGTCGCCTACTACGGCGTCGGCATCGATCAGCTCGTCGGCGAGGCGAGCAACATCAACCGGCCGCTGTTGATGCACATGGCCACCGAGGACCGCTTCGTGCCGAAGGACGCCCAGCAGACCATGCTGGACAACCTGCAGGACCACCCCTTCGTCACGATCTACGTCTACGAGGGCAACGACCACGCCTTCGCGCGCGAGGGCGGTGAGCACTACGATCCGCAGGCCGCCGAACTCGCCAACAAGCGCACCCTCGATTTCCTGCGGCAGCACCTGACATGACCCATCACGCCGTCCGCATCCACCAGCACGGCGGCCCGGAAGCTCTGTCGTACGAGGCCGTGGACGTGCCCGATCCCGGCGCCGGCGAGGTCCGCCTCGCCCAGACCGCCGTGGGCCTGAACTACATCGACGTCTACCACCGCACGGGCCTCTACCCCGTTCCCGGGCTGCCGTGCACGCTCGGCATGGAGGCCGCGGGCACGGTCGCCGCGGTCGGCCCCGACGTCACCGACGTCTGCCCCGGCGACCGCGTCGCCTACGCCGCGCCGCCGCTGGGCGCCTACGCCGACGCGCGCATCATGCCCGCCGACCGCGTCGTGCCGCTTCCAACCGGCATCAGCGACCGCCAGGCCGCGGCGATGATGCTCCAGGGCATGACGGTGGAATACCTCATCCGCCGCGTCTTCCCGGTGCAGCCGGGCATGCCCGTGCTCTTCCACGCCGCCGCCGGGGGCGTCGGGCTGATCGCCTGCCAGTGGCTCAACGCCATCGGCGCCACGGTGATCGGCACGGTGGGCAGCCGCGACAAGGCGGACACGGCGCGCGCGCACGGCTGCCACCATCCCATCGTCTACACCGAGGAAGACTTCACCGAGCGCGTGCGCGAGATCACCGGCGGCGAGGGCGTGCCCGTGGTCTACGACGGTGTCGGCGCGGCCACCTGGGACGGCTCGCTGGCCTGCCTGCGCCGGCGCGGCATGATGGTCAGCTTCGGCAACGCCTCGGGCGCGGTGACGGAATTCAACCCGGGCGAGCTGGCCAAGCGCGGCTCGCTCTTCCTGACGCGGCCGACGCTGATGGACTACACGGCCGACCGCCAGGACCTGCTGGACAGCGCCAACGCGCTGTTCGAGGTGGTCCAGCGCGGCGACGTGGTCGTGGAGATCAACCAGACCTACAGCCTGTCGGAAGCCGCCCAGGCCCACCGCGACCTGGAGGCCCGCCGCACCACGGGGTCCACCATCCTGCTGCCGTGACGCGGGTGTTTCCCGTGAAACCGTCCGGCGAAACGACCGGGCCGGCGGAGCGTTCCGCCGGCCCGTTTCGTGTGCCCTGCCCCGTCGTGACCGCGTCAGAACGGCTTCACAATCACCAGGATGACGATGCCGATGAGCAGCAGCGTCGGCACCTCGTTGGCGATGCGGTAGACCTTGGCGTCGTGCTTGTTGGCGTCGTTCGCAAAGTCCTTGCGCCAGCGCGCGAAGACCGCGTGCATGACCTGAAGCAGCACAAGCAGCAGCAGCTTGGCATGCATCCAGCCGAAGGCCCAGGCGCCCAGATGCACGAACAGCGCCAAGCCCAGCACCCAGCTGGCGATCATCGCCGGATTGACGATGGCGCGCAGCAGCCGGCGCTCCATCACCTTCAGCGTTTCCGAGAGCTCGCCGCCGGGCGTCGCCCCGGCGTGATAGACGTACAGCCGCGGCAGGTAGAGCATCCCCGCCATCCATGCGATGACGGCAATCACGTGCAGCGCCTGCACCCACAGATAGGCGCCTCCAAGCCAACCCATTACGTCGGATCCCCCTGTCGTCCCCTGCTGCGCACGCACGCCACGAGATCCGCGACGTGCTCGGGCGGTGTTTGCGGCACGATGCCGTGGCCCAGGTTGAACACGAACGGACCGCCGGCAAGCCCGTCAACAATCTCGCGCGCCGCGGCGCGCATGGACTCGCCGCCCACGACCACGTGCTGCGGGTCCAGATTGCCCTGCGCGCAGGCGTGCGCCTGCACCTCGCCGCGCGCCCAGTCGAGCGGCACGCCGGTGTCGAGGCTGACGGCGTCGGCGCCGCTCTCCCGCGCCATGCGGGCGTAGAAGGCGCCCGTGCCGCGCGGGAAGACCACCACCGGGACGTCGGGGTGCTGCGCCTTCACGCCGGCGACGATGCGCTGAAGCGGTTCGAGTGACCAGCGCTCGGCCTCGGCGACCGGCAGCGCCCCCGCCCAGGAATCGAACAGCTGCACCGCCTCGGCGCCGGCGTCGATCTGGGCCAGGAGGTAGTCGATCGTCGTCTCGACCACGCGGTCGATCAGGCGCTGGAAGCCCGCCGGGTCGCCGTAAGCCCACTGCTTGGAAAGCGCAAAATCGCGGCTGGAGCGGCCTTCGATCATGTAGCTGGCCACCGTCCAGGGGGCCCCGGCGAAGCCGATCAGCGCCGTCTGTGCGGGCAATTGCGCCTTCGTCTCGCGCAGCGCCGCGTACATGGGCGCCAGCGTTTCGTGGAAGCGCGTCCCGTCCAGCCGGGTGGCCACCTCGCCGGGATCCTTCAGCGGCTCCAGTTGCGGGCCCACGCCCTCCTCGAACCAGAGTGCCTGCCCGAGGCCGTAGGGCACCAGCAGGATGTCGGCGAAGATGATCGCGCCGTCCAGCTGAAAGCGCTCGATGGGCTGCAACGTCACCGTGCTGGCCAGTTCGGGGGTCAGGCACAGCTCCAGAAAGCTGCCCACGCGTTGGCGCAGGGCCCGGTATTCGGGAAGGTAGCGACCGGCCTGGCGCATGAACCAAATCGGCGGCGTTTCCTGTCGTTCAAAACGGTAAGCGGCGAGCAACGGCTTGGCGGTCGGGTGCTGGGCCACGGTTTTCCTCCACATGACGGACCGCCCCCATACACCCCCATATTTTCTGATCAAAGAGGGTGGTAGTGGCGGTTGGGCCTGTGGACAATGGGGATCACCACGCCGTCCCCAAGTTGTCCCCAGATCCGTTCGAGGTGGGCCCGCAAAATCCCCACCTGTGGACGAATCCTCGCCGGCGGCGGCCCCGACTCGGCTTGTCCGCAAGGAGTCGCGCGGCCGCGTGGAAGAACGCGGAAAACCTTGTTCCCGATGGAGCCGTTTGCCACTGTCTCCACCGCCCGTGGACGCTGCGGGCGCCTGGGCACGTTGCTGTGCGGCGCGTTGGCCTCTGCGGGGACGCTTCGCGGGGCTGGCGCGCGGCGCACGATCCGTCCCGGGTTCGTCCCCAACACCTCCCCCGGTTGTGCACCTGCGCGATGACCGACCCCGTGCATCTTCACCTGGTTTCGGACTCGACCGGCGAGACGGTGAACGCCTGCGCGCGGGCCTGCCTCGTGCAGTTCCGCGACATCGAGCCCATCGAGCACGTCTGGTCGCTGGTCCGCTCGGCGAAGCAGATGGACAAGGTGCTCAACGGCATCCGCGCCACGCCGGGGCCGGTGCTCTTCACCGTCATGCGCGACGACCTGCGCACGAAGCTGGTGGAGGCGTGCCAGGAGATGAACGTGCCCTGCATCCCGGTGCTGGACCCGGTGATGCACGCGCTGGCCGCGCACTTCGGCGTGCCCATCACGGGCCAGCCGGGCTTGCAGCACGCGATGGACTCCCACTACTTCGAGCGCATCGACGCCATGAACTATGCGCTCAGCCACGACGACGGCCAGGCCGCGCGCCAGCTCAAGGAGGCCGACGTCATCCTCGTCGGCGTCTCGCGCACCTCGAAGACGCCGACCTGCATCTACCTGGCCAACCGGGGCATCAAGGCCGCCAACGTGCCCTTCGTGCCGGGCATTCCCCTGCCCACCGAGCTGTTCCACGTGAAACGCGCCCTCGTGGTGGGGCTGACGAAGGACCCGGCGCAGCTCGTGCAGGTGCGCCGCCAGCGCGTCAACGCCGAAGCCGGCGGCATGGCGGACAGCGAGTACGTCGACCTCAACAGCGTGCGCCGCGAGGTCGCGGAAGCGCGCAAGCTCTTCGCCAAGCACGACTGGCCGGTGATCGACGTCACCCGCCGCTCCATCGAGGAAACGGCCGCCACCATCCTCAGCCACTTCGCCCAGCACCGCACCGAGGCCCAATGACCGCGCGTTCCACCGCCCACGAACCGGCGACCCGCATCGGCGCACCCGACCCCGAGGCGCCGCCGCTCGTCCTCGCCTCCAAGAGCCCCTCGCGCCGCGACATGCTGGTGAGCGCCGGCGTGCCCGTGACCATCCAGGCCGCCGGCGTGGACGAGGACGAGATCAAGGCATCGATGCGGCACGCGGGCGCGAGCGCCGAGGAGGTCGCGGAATCCCTGGCCGAGGTGAAGGCCCAGCGCATCAGCCCCTATCACCCCGGCGCGCTCGTGCTGGGCGCCGACCAGATGCTGGAATGCGACGGCATCTGGTACGACAAGCCCAGCTCGCGCGAGCAGGCGGGCGAGCACCTGCGCGCGCTCTCGGGGCGCACGCACCGGCTGATCGTCACGGCCGTGCTGGTGAAGGACGGCACGCGCATCTGGCACCAGACGGACAGCGCCGAGCTGATGGTGCGTCCGCTGTCCGAGGATTTCATCGCCGGCTATCTGGACGCCGTGGGCGACGCCGCCCTGGGCTCCGTGGGCGGCTACCAGCTGGAGGGCCTGGGCGCGCAGCTCTTCGCGCGGGTGCGCGGCGACTACTTCACCGTGCTCGGCCTGCCGCTGCTGCCGCTGCTCGAACAGCTCCGCAATCACAAGGTGGTCAAGCGCTAGCGGATCGCCGGCAAGCGGAACCAGCAGGTTCCTGACGATCGCATTTATCCATGCGGCCGGGAGCTTTTCCGTATGTTGCGCCCACGCGTCGCAGCCTGCTCGCTGATTCCGCTTGATCGTGCGTGAAGCGGCCGGCAGGCCGGTAAACGCCAACGGCGTTGAAACTGCTAGCACGCAAGAAGGAGGGGTGTCGTCCATGCCTTCGGTTCTGCCAATGATCACAACATCTAGGACGAGGCGCTAATGCTCACTGGCAAGGCCGCGCTCGCGGGCGTGCTCGGCTGGCCCGTGGCGCATTCCAAGTCGCCGCAGGTTCACGGGTACTGGCTGGAAGAGCACGGCATCGACGGGGCCTACGTGCCGCTCGCCGTCGCGCCGGAGCGCTTCGCCGCCGCCGTCCCCGCCCTGCGCGATCTGCATTTCCGCGGCGCCAACGTCACCGTGCCGCACAAGGAACGCGCCCTGGAGATCTGCGACAGCGTGGACGATCACGCCCGCCGGCTGGGCGCGGTGAACACCCTGATCTTCGACGCGGCCGGCATCCACGGCCGCAACACCGACGGCGTCGGCTTTCTGGACAACCTGCGCCAGGGCGCGCCGCGGTGGTCCCCGGCGGACGGCCCGGCGGTCGTGCTCGGCGCGGGCGGCGCCGCGCGCGCGGTGATCGTCGCGCTGATGGACGCGGGCGTGCCGGAGATCCGCTTGATGAACCGGACGCGCGAGCGCGCGGAGACCCTGGCCGAAACGCTCGGCGGCCCCATCACGGTCCACGCCTGGGATGGCTGGGCGGACGCGCTCGACGGCGCGGCGCTGCTGGTCAACACCACCAGCCTGGGCATGACCGGCGAACCGCCCCTGCCCGCCGAGCTTGACGCGCTGCCGCCCTCGGCCGTGGTCAACGACATCGTCTACCGCCCGCTGGAAACCCAGCTGCTCTCGGACGCGCGGGCGCGCGGCAATCCCGTGGTGGACGGCCTGGGCATGCTGCTGCACCAGGCGCGGCCCGGCTTCGCCGCCTGGTTCGGCGTCGAGCCCACGGTGACGGAGGCGCTGCGTGCGCACGTCCTCGGCGGCTGAGGCGCGCGGCGGCACACGCCCGATCGTCCTCGGGCTCACCGGCTCGATCGGGATGGGCAAGTCCACGGCCGCCGCGATGCTGCGCCGTCTCGGCATCCCGGTCCACGACGCCGACGCCGCCGTGCACGCCATGCTCCAGCCCGGCGGCGAGGCCGAGGCGGCGGTGGCCGCCGAATTTCCCGAGGTGATGACGGGCACGGGCATCGACCGGCGCGCGCTCGGCAACCGCGTCTTCGCCAACCGCGCGGCGTTGCGCCGGCTGGAGCGCATTCTGCATCCGCGCGTGCGCCGCGCGGCCGAACGCTTCATCCGCCGCCACCGCCTGCGCCGCACGCCCGTGGTCGTGCTCGATATCCCGCTGCTGTTCGAAACGCGCGGCGAGCGCCTGTGCGACGCGGTGATCGTCGTCTCCGCCCCGCCCTTCGTGCAGGCGCGGCGCGTGCTGCGCCGGCCCGGGATGACGCAGGCGCGCATGCAGGAAATCCGCCGCCAGCAGCTGCCCGACCCCGTCAAGCGCGCCCGCGCCGACCACGTGATCGAGACGGGCCTGGGCCACGGCGAGGCCTTGCGGCAGCTTCGCGCCATCCTGCATCGTCTCCCCGTTCATGCGGGGCGATGCGGCCAAGGGGAGCGATAACGTGCGCGAACTGGTGCTGGACACGGAAACGACCGGCCTGGATCCGGAGCAGGGCCACCGCATCCTCGAGGTCGCGTGCGTGGAGCTGTGGAACCACGTCGCCACGGGGCGCGCCTTCCACCGCTACATCAACCCCGACCGCGAGGTGCCGGAGGAGGCCTACAAGGTCCACGGCCTGGGCTGGGACTTCCTGGCGCAGTACCCGCGCTTTCACGAGGTGGCGCCGGAGCTGCTGACCTTCATCGGCGGCGACACCCTCGTGATCCACAACGCCGAATTCGACATGCGCTTCCTCAACCACGAGCTGCGCCGGGCGCGCCACGCGGCGCTGTCCACCGAGAACGTCGTGGACACGCTCGCCCTCGCCCGCCAGCGGTTCCCGGGCGCGCAGGTCAACCTGGACGCGCTGTGCAAGCGCTTCGCCGTCGACAACACCCAGCGCGACTGGCACGGGGCGCTGCTCGACTGCCAGCTGCTCGCCGAGGTGTACCTGGAGCTTCGCGGCGGCCGGCAGCCGGGCCTCGTGCTCACCGACACCCCCGGCGGCGGCAGCGATCGCGTCGAGATCGCCCAGCGCCCGCGGCGCGAACCGCGCCCCCACGCGCCCAGCGAGGCGGAGCGGGCCGCCCACGCCGCGATGTGCGAAACGCTCAAGAACCCGCTGTGGACGCAGTGATCCGCATGCGGGCGTTCAGGTTCCCGTACCAAAAAAGCCGCCGCCGGGCGAACCGGCGGCGGCGCGTGACGCAACGGCCCTTTGGGACCGGCGTTATTGCTGCTCCTGGCTCGCCGTCTGGCGCGCCTTCTGCTGCTCGTAGAGCTTGGCGAAGTCCACGGGGTTGATCAGCAGCGGCGGATAGCCGGCGTCGCGCGAGGCCTTGGAGATGATGTCGCGCGCGAAGGGGAAGAGGTAGCGCGGCGTCTCGATCAGCACGAGGTTGTCGCGCTTCTGATCGTCCACCTGATCGTCCAGGGAGATCAGGCCGGCGTACTTCAGTTCCACCTGGAACGCGGTCTTGTCGTTCACCTTGGCGCCGATGTTGGCGTTGATGGCGACCTCGTAGACGCGATCCTGCAGGCGCTCGGCCTCGACGTCGAGGTTCACGGTCACCTCGGGACCCTCTTCCATCTCCATGAAGATGGCGGGGCTGTTCGGGTTCTCGACCGAGAGATCCTTGATGTACTGCGTGTGGATGTTGATTCCCTGGTCCTGCACGGCGTTGCGGTTGTCGCCGCTGCCGTCGGCGGTCGTTTCGTCAGCCATGGCACCCTCTTGTGTTGCTCGGGTTCGAGCGCGATGAGACGACGCAGCTCGCCGGGCGAACCTCATCGCGCTCAATCTCTTTTGGTTCCCGGCATGATGCAAAGCCCGGATCATTTCGATCCGCCCTCATCATGCCCCGGGATCGTGCGTTCGGGGCGGGCGGAAGCCGCCGGGCATCCGCCGGCCGCCCCCGCGCGTCACGCCCCATCCTGTTGAAATCCGCGCCGGAATCGCGTGCCGCCGCGCGGACGCAGGTGCGCCGTTCGGGCTGGCGCGGGGCTACCACGCCCGGCCGGTCCCAGCAAGCTAAGGCCCCCGTCAGTCGATGCGCCGGTCGCGGTCCGTCTCCTCGCGCGCGTCGCGCTCGGTGACGTCCTCGTAGTCCACGTCGATCGGGCCGTCGCCGCCGCCGGGACCGCCGGGCCCGCGACCGGGTCCGCCGGCGGTGTAGACGCGGGTTTCCATGCGCTTGGCGAGGTGGCGTCCCACGGTCACGCGCAGCAGCCGGCGCACCGGCGCCAGGAAGAGCGACAACCCGAAGACGTCGGTGACGAAGCCCGGTGTGAGCAGCAGCGCGCCGGCAAAAAGGAGGCAGACGCCGTCGAACAGCGTCTGCGTCGGCAATTCGCCGCGGTCGAGCTGCTGGCGCAGCGAGAACAGTGTGTTCAGCCCCTGCCGGCGCAGTTCCATGCTGCCGACGACGGCGCTGAGCACCACCAGGCCGATGGTCGGCCACAGCCCGATGAGGCCACCGACCTGGATCAGCACGGCGATTTCGATAATGGGCACGCCGATGAAGGCGAGGAGCAGCGCCAGGCCCATGCTTGTCCTACCCAGCCGCAAGGCTTATTTGTAACCGGAGCGGCTCCATCCACGACGGAGCCGGGGTCGGCGGCGACCCAGAGCGTCCGTCATAGGCGACAACCCCGCTCCAGGTCCACCGCCGGCTGGCGCCCGCGGCGCACAGCAACGGATCAGCTCCCATGAGCGACGGCTTTCAGTTTCTCGACATCATCCTGTTCGCGGCCATCGCGGGCTTCCTCGTGCTGCGCCTGCGCAGCGTGCTCGGCAAGCGCACGGGCCACGGAGAGCGCCCCCAGCACGACCCCTTCAGCACCACCCAGCGCGAGTCCAAGCAGGGCGCCCCCGGCGGCGAGGACCGCGACAAGGTCATCCCCATGCCCGGGCGCGGCCAGCGCGGCGACAGCGTGACCGACAGCGAGTTGCGCCAGGCGGCCGAGCGCGCGGAAACGCCGCTCTCCGCGGGGCTGACGCAGATCAAGCTGGCCGATCCCGACTTCGACGAGGAGGGCTTCCTCAAGGGCGCGCGCGGCGCGTTCGAGATGATCGTCAACGCCTACGCCGGCGGCGACCGCGACACCCTGCGCCAGCTGTTGGCCAGCGACGTCTACCAGGACTTCGAGCGCGCGATCGCCGGCCACGAGCAGGCGGGCGAGCAGGTGGAAACCACGCTGGTGAGCATCCGCGACGCCGACATCGTGGGCGCGGAGCTTGAGGGCCGCACGGCCTTCGTGACGGTGAAGTTGGTCTCCGACCAGATCAACGTGGTCCGCGACGCCGAGGGCAACGTGGTCGAGGGCGACCCCGAGGAGGTCACCGAGATCACCGACGTGTGGACCTTCGCCCGCAACACCCGCAGCAGCGATCCCAACTGGACGCTGGTGGCCACGCGCAGCCCCGACGCCGACAGCTGACGGACGCCCCATGCCGCGACCGGGACTTCGCCTTGCCGCGTTGTGTGCCCTTGCCGGGACGCTGGCCCTGGCGGCGTGCACCGAGCGCGAGGAGGCGGAGAAGGCGCCGGTCGGCGAGGACGGCATCGCGCTGGCGCGCAAGCCCGTCGATGCGCTTCCCGGTTGGACGGACGACGGCGTCGCCGAAGCCCTGCCCGCGCTGCGCCGGTCCTGCGACGCCCTGCTGAACAAGCCCGACACTCAGGCCGTCGGCCCCGACGGCATCGCCGGCACGGTGAAGGCTTGGCGCGCGCCGTGCGCGGCGCTCGCGGGTGTGGATGCGGGCGATCACGCCGGGGTGCGCCGTGTGCTGCGCGAGCACTTCGCCGCCTACGCCGTGCGCGGGCGCGAGGGGCGCAAAGGCACCTTCACAGGCTACTATTCGGCCACGCTGGATGCCGCGCGCGAGAAGCGCGGGCCCTACGAGCATCCCATCTACCGCGAGCCGGACGACCTCATCACCGCGCGCCTTGGCCGCTTTCGCGCCGACCTGAACGGCGAGCGCATCGTCGGCCGCGTGAAGGACGGCGCGCTCGTCCCCTACTTCGACCGCGCGGCCATCAAGAATGGCGCGCTGGCCGGCCGCGACCTCGCCTTCCTCTACGCCGACGATCCCATCGACGTCTTCTTCCTTCACATCCAGGGCTCGGGCGTGGCGCGCCTGCCAAATGGTGAGCGCCAGCGCGTCGGCTACGCCGCCAGCAACGGCCACGACTTCACCGGGATCGGCAGCTACCTGCTGGAAAACGACATGATCCCGCCCTCGCAAGGATCGATGCAGGGCATCCGCACATGGCTGAAGGCGCACCCGGCCAAGGCAGAGCGGGTGATGAACGAGAACGCGCGCTTCATCTTCTTCCAGCCGCTCGACGGCCCCGGCCCCATCGGCAGCCAGGGCGTGCCGCTGACCGACGGCCGCAGCCTCGCCGTCGACCCCGACCGTCTGCCGCTCGGCGCGCCCGTCTGGGTCGCCACGAAGCAGCCCACCGCGAATGCGCCCTTGCGGCGCCTGATGGTGGCGCAGGACACCGGCAAGGCCATTCAGGGCACCGTGCGCGGGGACATCTATTTCGGCACGGGCGACGATGCCCTGGCGAAGGCCGGGCGCATGAAGCGCCAGGGCCGTCTCTGGCTGCTGCTTCCCAAGACGCTCGAGCAAACGCGCGTGGCGCAAAGCGGCTGACCCGCTCGGGTTAACGCCCTTCCGGCTTGCTTTCGCGTGGCTCGCGACCCATCGTGAAGTTCGCGTATGAAAGGAGCGAGCGGATGGCGGCAGACGCGCCGCGCGTGGCCCTCTTCGCCACGTGCCTGGTGGATCTCTTCCGGCCCAGCGTCGGCTTCGCGGCGGTGAAGCTGCTGCGCGCCGCCGGCTGCCGGGTCTACGTGCCCCGGGCGCAGACCTGCTGCGGCCAGCCCGCCTACAACAGCGGCGACCGCGCGGACGCCAAGCGCGTCGCCCTTCAGGTCATCGAAGCGTTCGAGGGCGCGGACTACGTCGTCGTCCCCTCGGGGTCGTGCGCCGGCACGATCGCCAAACACTATCCGGGGCTGTTCGCCGACGATCCCGATCTGGCCGCGCGCGCGGCGGATCTGGCCGAGCGCACGCACGAGCTGGTCAGCTTTCTCGTCGACATCATGGGCATGACCGAGGTGCCGGCGCATTACGCGGGCACGGCCACCTACCACCACAGCTGCGCCGGCTTGCGCGAACTGGGCGTGAAGGGGCAGGCGCGCACGCTGCTCGACAGCGTCGAGGGGCTGGCGTTGCGCGATCTGCCCGACAGCGAGGTGTGCTGCGGCTTCGGCGGCACCTTCTGCGTCAAGTATCCCGAGATTTCCAACCACATGGTCTCCGATAAAGTCGAGGCGATCGTGTCCACGGGCGCGGACACCCTGCTGGCCGGAGATCTGGGCTGCCTGATGAACATCGCGGGCAAGCTGCAGCGCCGCGGCCACGCCGTCCACGTCCGCCACGTCGCCGAGGTGCTGGCGGGCGAGCCCGAAGCGCCGCCCATCGGGGAAGCGGGAGAGCTGTCGTGAGCGAGCACCGGCCGAGCGCCTTCGCCGAGAACGTGCCCGGCGCCCTGGCGGACGACCAGCTTCAGCGGGCGCTCGGCAACATCAAGCGCGGCTTCGTGGAAAAGCGGGCACGCGCCGCCGCCGACCTGCCCGAGTTCGAGGCCCTGCGCGACCACGCCCGCGACATCAAGAACCACACGCTCAACCACCTCGACGCCTATCTGGAACGCTACGAAGCGCGCGTTCGCGAGCAGGGCGGCCACGTCCATTGGTGCCCGACGGGCGCGGACGCGCGCCGGGCCGTGCTCGACATCTGCAAGCGCGTCGGCGCCGAGCGCTGCACCAAGGGCAAGTCCATGGTCTCCGAGGAGATCGGCCTGGGCGACGCCCTGGAAGGCGCCGGGATCACGCCGGTGGAGACGGACCTTGGCGAGTACATCCTCCAGCTCCGCCACGAGCCGCCGAGCCACATCATCGCCCCGGCCATCCACCTGAACCGCGACCAGATCGCCGACGACTTCCGCCGCGCCCACGTCACCTACCCGCCGCAGCGGGCGCTGGATACTGCGCGTTCGCTGGTGGACGAGGCGCGCGGGGTGCTGCGCCAGCAATACCTGCAGGCCGACGTCGGCATCACCGGCGCCAACCTGCTGGTGGCGGAAACCGGGCAGAGCGTCATCGTCACCAACGAGGGCAACGGCGACCTGACGCAGAACCTGCCGCGCGTCCACATCGTCATCGCCAGCCTGGAAAAGGTGGTGCCGACCCTGGAGGACGCGAGCACCATTCTGCGCGTGCTCGCGCGCTCGGCCACGGGGCAGGAGGTCACGGTCTACACCACCTTCTCCGCCGGCCCGCGCCGCGCCGACGACCCCGACGGGCCGGACGAGTTCCACGTCGTCCTGCTGGACAACGGGCGCACCGGGATGCTGGGCACGGAGTTCCAGGAGATGCTGCGCTGTATCAAGTGCGGCGCCTGCATGAACCACTGCCCGGTCTACGCCGCCGTGGGCGGGCACGCCTACGGCAGCACCTACGTGGGCCCCATGGGCGCGGTTCTGACCCCGGCGCTCCAGGGCGTGGACGAGGCCGGGCACCTGCCCAACGCCTCCACCTTCTGTGGGCGCTGCGAGGAAGTCTGCCCCGTGCGCATCCCGCTGCCGGGGCTGATGCGGCGCTGGCGTGAGCGCGAGTTCGAACGTCACCTCACACCCCTGCCCGTGCGCTCGGGCCTGCGCGTCTGGGCGTTCGCAGCCACGCGCCCGAGGCTCTACCGCACGGGGGCGCGGTGGCCGCTGCGCGCGCTCGGCTGGCTGGGGCGCAAGCGCGGGCGCTTCGGTTGGTTGCCGCTGGCTTCGGGCTGGACGAACCACCGCGACTTCCCGGCCCCGGCCGGGCGCACCTTCGTGGACCGCTGGGCGGCGGAGGGACACGACGATCCATGACCGAGGGCCGCGACACCGAAGGACGCGAGCGCATCCTGGGTGGAATCCGCCGCGCGCTGCGGCGTGGACCGCTCAGCGGCGAGGACGCCGAGGCTGTCGACCGCCGCCTGCGCGAGCACCCGCGCGGGCCCGTGCCGGGCCGGGCGGATCAGGACCACACAGCGCTGTTCCGCCGCATGGCGGAGGGCGCATCGGCCACGGTGGCGCCCCTGGACGGCTGGAGCGACGTGCCCGCGGCCGTCGCCGCCTACCTGCGCGACCGCAACGCGCCGAGCGAGGTGCGCCTGGCACCGCACCCGGATCTCACCGGACTGAACTGGGCCGCGGACGCGCCCACGCTGACGGTGAGCACGGGCCCGGCGGCCGGCGACACGGCCGTCGGGATCGCGCGCGCTCACACCGGCGTCGCCGAAACCGGGACGCTCTTCCTGCACTCCGACCCGCACGGACCGACGACGCTCAACTTCCTGCCGGAAATCCACATCGTCGCGCTCTCGACGCGCGACCTCGTGGGCGTTTACGAGGACGCGTGGGCGCGCCTGCGCGCCGACGGCGCGGGCTGGGTGCCGCGCACGGTGAACATGATCACCGGGCCGTCGCGCACGGCGGACATCGAACAAACCCTGCAACTGGGCGCGCACGGCCCGCGCGCGCTGCACATCCTTCTGGTGGCCGATGGCGATGGCTGACACGCGCGACCGCGCCAAGGGCGGCCGGCGCCCCACGTCCGCCGAGCAGGAGCTCTGGCGCGAGATGATGCGCGACGTCACGCCGCTGCACCGCGACGACACGCTCCAGGTGGGTGAAACGACCGCGCCGGCCGAGCCGGGGCAGGACGACAGCATCGCCGAGCGCCAGCAATCGCCCAGCCCGGCCGGCCCGCCGTCGCGCAAACAGGCGCGCAAGCAGGCGGCGGCGGCCGCGGCCAAGCCGGAGCCCGCGCCCGTGCGCGTGGGCAGCGTCGCCGGCATCGACCGCCGCACCGCCGAGCGCCTGCGCCGCGGGCGCATCCCCATCGAAGCGAGCATCGACCTGCACGGCATGACCCGCCAGGCCGCCGGCGACGCCCTGCTGGGTTTCCTCAACCGCGCCGCCGACCGCGGCCAGCGCTGCGTCCTGGTCATCACGGGCAAGGGGCGCGCCACGGGCGAGTCCGTTCTGCGCAACGAGGTGCCGCGCTGGCTCAACCACGCGGCGGTCCGCCCGCACGTGCTGGCTTGCGTGCCCGCCCAGCAGCGCGACGGCGGCGCCGGGGCCTTTTACGTGCTGCTCCGCCGCCGGCGGGCGTAAACCGCCACGCGGAACCGTGCGATCGTGCCGCACGGCCTTCGCCGGAGGGCATACCTTTGGACCGGTAGATTGTTTCGGATCGTTAAGGTAGAGTTTACCGTGAACTTGGCGAGGCTTTTCAGGAGACTGGCATGACTCCCTTCGGTCGGCGGTTGCGAGCCCTTCGTGCCCAGCACGGACTGACCCTCAAGGCGATGGCGACGGAGATCGGCGTTTCGCCGGCGTATCTCTCGGCGCTGGAGCACGGCCATCGCGGCCGGCCGAACCGTCGCTTCGTCCAGCAGGTGTGCCGCGTGCTCGGGGTCCAGCGGGATGAGGCGGACAAACTGGCGCGCCTGGCGGCGCTTTCGCATCCGCGGGTCACCGTGGACACCGCCGGGCTGACGCCGGAGGCGACGGAACTCGCCAACCGCCTGGCGGAACAGATTCACACGATGTCCCAGGACCGGATCGATCGCATGCTCGCCGAGCTGCGGCGCGAGGCGCCCGAAGACGTCACGGCGGGCGCCTGACGCCTCGCCCGAGCGCGTCGAGGGTTCGGGGCCGCGGCGGCAGCGTGCCGTGGGAATGGGACGCGCGCGTTCGCTGGTTTGGCGCTCCCGCGGCAAGCGTGA
Organism: Limimonas halophila; assembly: GCF_900100655.1. Classification (NCBI taxonomy): domain Bacteria; kingdom Pseudomonadati; phylum Pseudomonadota; class Alphaproteobacteria; order Rhodospirillales; family Rhodovibrionaceae; genus Limimonas; species Limimonas halophila. Next base: position 54,896 of record NZ_FNCE01000007.1, on the reverse strand, counting down.
TTGCGCGACGTTCTTGCGCGGAAATTCGGGCCACCGTGATTGTCGTTTTTCGGTGACGTGCGCTAGGCTGGCTCCAGCAGCCCCTTCGTCCGCCCGAAACCGCCGCCAACCGCATGCAGATCTACCTGCCGATCGCCGAGCTTTCCGTGAACGTGCTGCTGTTGCTTGGCCTCGGCGGGCTGATCGGATTCCTTTCGGGCATTTTCGGCGTGGGCGGCGGCTTCCTGATGACGCCGCTGCTGATCTTCATCGGCGTGCCGCCGCCGGTGGCGGTCGCGACGCAGGCTAACAACGTCGTCGCGTCCTCGATTTCCGGCGTGATCGGCCACTTCCGCCGCGGCAACGTGGACGTGCGCATGGGCGTGGTGCTGCTGGCGGGCGGGCTCGTCGGCTCCACCGCGGGTGTGCGCATCTTCAAGCTGTTGCGCGAAATCGGTCAGATCGACGTCGTCATCAACTTGTCTTATGCGGTGATGCTCGCCGTCGTCGGCATCCTGATGAGCTGGGAAGGCGCCAGCGCCATCATCCGCCGCCGGCGCGAGATGCCGCAGCGCTCGCCCCATTTTCACGGTTGGGCGCATCGCCTGCCGCTGAAGGTGCGCTTTCCGCGCTCGCGGCTGTACATCTCGGCGCTGCTGCCGCTGACCGTGGGCGTGGCCATCGGGGTGCTGTCCGCGATCATGGGTGTGGGGGGCGGCTTCATCCTGGTGCCGGCAATGATCTACCTGATCGGCATGCCGACCTCGGTGGTCATCGGCACCTCGCTGTTCCAGATCATCTTCGTCGCCGCCAACGTCACCTTCCTGCAGGCCGTGCAGAACCAGACCGTGGACATCGTGCTGGCGCTGCTGCTGCTGCTGGGCAGCGTGGTGGGCGCGCAGTACGGCAGCCACATGGCCACGCGTGTGCCCGGCGATATGCTGCGCATCCTGCTGGGCATCATCGTCATCGCCACCTGCGGCCGGTTGGTCTATGAACTCGTCAGCGTCCCCGTCGACCTTTACACGCTCGGTGGGCCCGCGTGAGCCGCCAACAGCTTCGGCGCCCGTTGCACGGCCGCACCGCGTCCTGGCATCCTGCCCCGGTTTCCCGAAACGGATGCGGTCGTGATGGCTGAAACGGACGCGCGTGCGGAGACGCCCGGGCAGGAGAGCCAGCGTGTTTTTCTCGTCGTGGTCGACGACACCGACGAGATGCGCGTGGCCCTGCGCTTCGCCTGCCGCCGGGCGATGCACACCGGCGGGCGCGTGGCGCTGCTCTATGTGCTGGAGCCGAACGATTTCCAGCACTGGATGACCGTCGGCGACCTGATTCGCCAGGAAGCGCGCGGAGAAGCCGAAAAGCTGCTCCAGCGCGCCGCGGCCGAGGCCTACGAGCTGTCGGGGCGGATCGCGACGCTCTATCTCAAGGAAGGCTCGCCGCGCGAAACCCTGCTCAAGCTGATCGAGCAGGACCCGAGCATCTCCATTCTCGTGCTGGGCGCGAACACCGGCCAGGGGGGCCCCGGGCCGCTGGTGTCCGCGCTGACCAGCAAGATGATGGGCAAGCTGCGCGTGCCGGTGACGGTCGTGCCCGGCAACCTGGAAGGCGAGGACGTGGACTCGATCGCCTGAGTCAGTCCGTCGGCACCAGGAACTGCGCGCCCAGCCAGCGCCAGCGCCCGCTCGGGGTCGGCATCGTGCAGTTGATGCGCGAGCGGCCCTCGCGCAGCGGCTTGTCCAGACGGATTTCCACGCGCTGGCCCAGCAGCTTGTGGGTGACCTTGCCGCGGCCGGAGGCGTAGCAACTCAGGCTGTCCAGGTGTTCCACGGTGTCGTGCGCGGTGAAGCCGTAGATCGGCGGGTTGGTGTCGGGCGTCAGCACGCGCTCCCTCGGCGTCACCTGCTCGGCGGGCAGCGGCAGGCTGTTGGTCACCAGGGTGAAGCGGTCCATGCCGCCGTAGGCTTCGTTGATGGCGAATCGCGGCAGCGTCAGCAGATCCTTGGTCCGGCCGATGGCGCCCGAGTGCTGACCCACCGCCGCGCGGAAGCCCTTTTCCGCGACAAGCTTGGCGATGTCGGTGGAATACTCGCCGTAAGGATAGGAGAAGAGGTCGGGTTTTTCGCCCAGGTGCTTCTTCAAAAGCGCCTGGCTGCGCTCGATCTCCTCCAGGTTGGTGTCGATCGACTGCTCGGGCATGTGGGCGTGGGTATGCGTGTGGTTGCCCACGGTGCCCAGTTCGTGCTGCGCGAAGGTCTCCAGCTGATCCCAGGACATGATCGTCTTGTAGTCGTCCTCGATCGGCTGGGTCGCTGCAAAGAGCGTCACCGGCAGGCCCGCCTCCTTCAGCAGCGGCCATGCCTTGGTGAAGAAGCTCTCGTAGGCGTCGTCGACCGTGATGGCGACGGCGTGATCGGGCAGCGGCTCGTTGTTCTCGAGCGCGTCCACGATCGCCGGCAGCGGCAGGACGGTGTAGGTGTCCTTGGACAGCTCGGCGACGTGGTTCTTGAACTGCTCCATGCGGACGTTGGTGCTGGGGTACTTCTCGTTGCCGAAGCGGTGGTACATCAGCACGACGGCACCGTTGTCCACGGCCGGGCCGTCATCGGTTCCGCCGGTTTCCTCGGCCGCGGCCGGCGCCGTGCCCGCCGCGAGCACCCCGCTCACAAGCCCGGCCGCGAGCGCGCGCGCCACACCAGTCGATTTTGCCATCCCCGATCGATCCTCTCGTCATAACCGTGGCGACCGACGGTAGGCCCCCGAATACCCCCACGGCAAGAGGGCTTGCCGTGCTCCGGCGGGCGCGCCACAGTCCGTCCGCCGTGAAGCACTGCCCGGACAGGCAAGGGAGCGCACGATGCTGTCCGACGAAGGCATGGACCTGATTTTCCGCGAGGCCCGCACGCACAAAGGGTGGCAGGACACCCCCGTCAGCGACACCCTGCTGCAGAGCATCTGGGACCTGTGCAAGATGGGCCCCACCAGCGCCAACTGCAGCCCGATGCGGGTGGTCTTCGTGAAGTCCCAGGAGGCCAAGGAGCGCCTGAAGCCCGCGCTGATGGAGGGCAACGTCACCAAGACGATGCAGGCGCCCGCCACCGCCATCATCGCCCACGACCTGGAATTCCACGAAAAGCTGCCGGAGCTGTTCCAGCAGGCCGACGCGCGCTCCTGGTTCGAGGGCAAGCCCAAGTTCATCGAGGAGACGGCCTTCCGCAACGGCAGCATGCAGGGCGCCTACTTCATCATCGCCGCCCGCGCGCTGGGTCTGGACTGCGGCCCGATGTCCGGCTTCTCCAAGGAGAAGGTGGACGCCGAGTTCTTCCCCGAGGGCACATGGAAGTCGAACTTCCTGTGCAACGTCGGCTACGGCGACCCCTCGAAGCTGCCGCCGCGCGACCGGCGCCTCACCTTCGACGAAGCCTGCTGGATCGCGTGACCCACCGCGGTCACGCCATCAACGGCCGGGCCAGCGCGCGGTCTGAGATGAGCGGCAGGCGATGGCGCGGATTGAAGAGCTGGTAATGCCACCACTCGTTCATGAAGCAGTCCCACCCGGCGGCCGTCATCAGGCCCAGCAGCAGCGCGCGGTTGCGCTGGGCCTCGACCGCGATGTCCGTGCGGGCGTGATGCGCCTGCGGCGTGAAGGCGTCGAAGTCCGTGCCCATGGCCAGCTCGCGCCCCGCGCCGTCGATCAGCGTCAGGTCCACGGCGGCCCCACGCGAGTGCGGCGAGCCGCGGCGCGGGTCGGCGACGAACTCGTCCGAGGGGTAGGCATTCCACAGCTTCCACTGCGCCTCCGGCGGGCGGAAGGCGTCGAAGATCTTGAAGCGATAGCCCAGCGGGCGCGCCAACTCGATGGCGCGGGCCAGCTTATCCGCGGCTTCCGCGTGCAGATAAGCGGCGGCCCGCGTGTAGATGGGCGCGCCCGTCACGTTGTCCGCCGTGGCGTAGCGCAGGTCCAACTCGACGTCGAAGGCCGGCGGCGCGATCTCCACCAGATCCATGGGTCCTCCATTCGGGGCAGCGGGCGGGGAAGGCTGACGCAGCCGGCCGCCCGCCGCAAGGCGGACCCCCGTTCCGGGTGCGCAACGTCATGACCGAACACGCCGCCACGCCGCAAACGCTGCTCGCGTTCGATGTCGCCGGCGGCGGCTGCGCCGTCGCCGTGCGGCGCGCGGGCGAGCTGGCCGCGGTCCGCGACGAGCCCATGCGCCGCGGGCAGGCGGAACGCCTCGTCCCCATGATCGAAGACGCGATGGCCGAAGCTGGCCTGGCCTACGCGGACCTGGATGCCGTCGGCGTCACCACCGGCCCCGGCGCGTTCACCGGCGTTCGCATCGGCCTGGCGACGGCGCGCGGCTTCGCGCTGGCGCTGGGTATCCCCGCCATCGGCGTCACCAGCTTCGCCGCCATCGCCGCGGGCGTGCCGGCGGCCCAGCACCCCGTCGCCGTGATCGTCGACGCCAAGCTGACCGACATCTACGTGCAGCTCGTCGGCGCCGACGGCCAGCCCGTCACCGAGGGCGCCGCCATGCCGCCCGACGCGCTCGCCGCGCACCTGCCGCCCGGCCCCGTGTGCCTGGCGGGCGACGGCGCGGATCAAGCGGAGCCGGCGCTGCGGAACGCGGGCCGCGAGGTGACGCGCGCCGATGCCCCGCCACGCCCCGACCCGGCCCTCCTGGCGGCCCTGATCGCGGCCCGGCCCATGCCGGGTCCCGACGCGCCGCCGCCCCGGCCGGTCTACCTGCGCCAACCCGACATCACCCTGCCGCGCTGAGGAGGCGATCCATGCGCCGCCCGTCCGATGAAGCCCAGATCCATCCCGCCGGCCTGCTGGATGCGCCGCTGATCGCGGCCATGCAGAACACCTGCTTCCCCGACGAGCAGTGGTCCCAGCAGGCGGTCCAGTCTCTCATGCAGCACAGCGGCTGCATCGCGTGGATCGCCACGGGCCGCGCCTTCGGCGAGACCATGCCGCAGGGCTACGTCCTCGCCCGCGCCGCCGCCGACGAGCTCGAGATTCAGTCGCTTGCGGTGCTGGAGGAGGCGCGCGGCAACGGTCTCGGCACGGAGTTGCTGGAAGCCGCGATCGACCGCGCGCGGCCCAAGGGCGCGCGCCGCGTTCACCTGGAGGTGGCGGCCGACAACACGGCCGCGCTGCACATCTACACCAAGGCCGGTTTCACCGAAACGGGCCGCCGCCCCGGCTACTACCAGCGCCGCGACGGCAGCCGCATCGAGGCCGTGTGCCTCGCCCGCGACGTCGACGCGGGCTGAGCCGGTCCGCCGTCCATTCGCTGGCCGGATGGCGGCGCGCCGGGCTGTTGTCCCTTCAAATTGATCGGCCTGGCACGATCGGCCGACCGCGCCTCGACGCCGTTCCGTCGCGACGTGTCTGCGGTCGCGGCCGTTGTCCCAAGCGTATGTCCAGTAAAAAACGGTTTTCTATTGCGCGTTCCGTGAACCGGCGCTAATACACCCGCCAGCGACCGAGAACGCCAGGAGCGCGACGATGGCCGAACAAACGACGAGCGATACCCTTCTCAACCTGACGACCGACATCGTTGCCGCGCATGTCGCCAACAACACCCTGGCCGTGGACGATCTGCGCAAGCTGATCCGCAACGTCTACACCACGCTGTCCCAGGTGGAGAACGGCGGCGCGCCGCAGCAGCAGGCCGAGCGCCCCACCCCGGCCGTGCCGATCAACAAGTCCGTCACGCCCGACTACATCGTCTGCCTGGAAGACGGCAAAAAGCTCAAGATGCTCAAGCGGCATCTCAAGACCGCCTACAACATGACGCCCGAGCAGTACCGGGAGAAGTGGGGCCTGTCGCCCAACTACCCCATGGTTGCGCCCAACTACGCCGCCGAGCGCAGCCGCCTGGCCAAGGAAATCGGCCTGGGCAAGCGCCGCAGCGGCGCCAACAGCTAACCCCGGCGGCGGGGCGACGGACCGGCCCCGGCCGGTGTCGAAGCCGGAGATGGTCCCCATGCAGGCATCGCACGAGGACGCGCAGCGGCCCGTTCAGGTTGAATCGGGGAACCTGCGCATCCGCCTTGCCGAAACCGACGCGGAGATCCAGGCGTCGCAGCGGCTGCGCTATGCGGTCTTCGTGACCGAGCGCAACGCCACGCCCACGCCGGAGCAGCGGGAAACCGGGCGCGAGTTCGACGCCTACGATGCTCACGCGGACCATCTCCTCGTCTTCGACACCGCCATCGCCGACGGGCCCGAGGGCGTCATCGGCACCTACCGCCTGATGCGCCGCGAGCAGGCCGAGCGCGCCGGGCAGTTCTACACCAGCGACGAATACGACATCGACGCGCTGCTGGCCTATCCCGGCGAGATCATGGAGCTCGGCCGCTCCTGCGTCGCCGCCGATCACCGCACCGGCGCCACGATGCAGCTGCTCTGGCGCGGCATCGCCGCCTACGTGCTGCACTTCGACGTGCACCTGATGTTCGGCTGCGCGTCCATGCTGGGCACCGACCCCGACGCGCTCGGCGAGCAGCTCGCCTACCTCTACCACCATCACCTCGCCCCGCCCGCGTTGCGCCCCGTCGCGCGGCCGGATCTCTACGTGGACATGAACCGCCTGGACCCGGACGCCTTCAAGCCGCGCCGCGCGGCGGCCAAGCTGCCGCCGCTCCTCAAGGGCTACCTGCGCCTGGGCGGCTTCGTCGGCGACGGCGCCGTGGTGGACCAAGATTTCAACACCACCGACGTCTGCGTGGTGGTGAAGACCGACCTCGTCACCGACCGCTACGTCCGCCACCTGACGCGCGACGACAAATCGGAGGGGTGAGGGCGCCATGCAGGTCGCCTTCGGCTCGCCGACGCGGGCGTTCTTCCGGCTCCTCGTCTATGCCGGCTTCACCCTGCCGCTCATGGTGGTCCAGGCCGCGGCCGTCGCGCTGCAGATGCCGCTGATGCACCGCCTGCCGCGCTGGTACCATCAGCGCTGCCTGCGCCTGCTCGGGCTCAAGCTCGTCCAGCACGGCCAGCCCGTCGACACGCGGCCCGCCCTGATCGTCAGCAACCACACCTCCTACCTGGACATCACCGTCCTCGGCGCCCTCATCGAGGGCTCCTTCGTCGCCAAGGCGGAAATCGCCGACTGGCCCTTCTTCGGCTGGCTCGCCAAGCTCCAGCGCACCGTCTTCGTCGACCGCCGGCGCGGGCGCACCGCCAGCCAGCGCGACGAGATGACCCGCCGCCTGGAAGCCGGCGACCGTCTCATCCTCTTTCCCGAAGGCACCAGCGACGACGGCAACCGCGTGCTGCCCTTCCGCAGCGCCCTCTTCTCCGTGGCCGAAAAGCGCCCGCACGGCCGGCCCGTCACCGTCCAGCCCGTCTCCGTCGCCTACACCAAGCTCGACGGTGTCCCCATGGGCCGCTACCTGCGCCCCTTCGTCGCCTGGTACGGCGACATGGATATCGCCCCGCACATGTGGAACATGCTCGGCCTGGGCACGATCACCGTCGAAGTGACCTTCCACGCCCCCGTCACCATCGACGACTTCAGCTCCCGCAAGGCCATGTCCCAGGCCTGCCACCAGACCGTCGCCCGCGGCGTCTCCGAATCCCTCGCCGGCCGCCAAGCCGACATCGACGCCTCCCTCAAAAAAGCCGCCTAAAACACAGCGTGTTTTATCGCTCCAGTCAGTCGGACTGCGGGTGCGAACCGAGATATCGGGGCTGTCTTGGGAAAACACAGCGTGTTTTATCGCACCTGTCAGGCGGACAGCAGGTGCGAACCGGGATACCGGGGCTGTCTTGGGGAACGTGCCAGCCGACACAGGTGCCTCTGGCCGCGACGTCCAGCGTCACTCGTCCGGCACGAGATAGTCCATCGGAACGTCCAGCGCGCTTGAAAGCGCCCGGTAGGCGCTCGTGGACCCTGGCTTGCGCCCCGTCTCGATTTCCGAAAGGTAGGTCGCGCTCACACCGGCCCGCGCGGCGAGATCACGCGCCGTCATCCCCAAGTTTTCGCGCCACGCCGTGAGGAGATGCACCCCGTCCAACTCCGCGCGCAGCACCTCGGCCGGAATGCCGGGGCCATCTTCCTGCAAGCGCGCCTGCAACAGCGCGACCGTATCCTCCAGGTCGGCCAAGCGTTCCACCATCGCGTCGTATTGATCGCGCGACACCGGCGCTGCATCAGTGCTCATAGACGTCTCTCCGATGCGCGGCGGCGTACACGAACACGATGTAGGGCTCACCGTCATGACGTGTGAAGAGTACGCGGTAATTTCCCACCCGTAGGCGGTAACCCCCTGCACCGCGAAGTTCCTTCACATTGGCGTCGAAGGCGGCGAAAGTGAGCAGCGCGTCCCAACGCCGTCACCCAACCCTTCATTGGACCCATCGAAGGCCGGTGTTAGGCTTCCGGGCAGCACGCCAACACCATTGCCACGCACGACCGTCGGGAGCGGACACGAACCGCCGTGACCAGGAAGCTCTACATCAAGACCTACGGCTGCCAGATGAACGTCTACGATTCCGCCCGCATGGCGGACGTGCTGGCGCCGCTCGGCTACACGCTGTCGGACGAACCCGACGACGCCGACCTCATCCTGCTCAACACCTGCCACATCCGCGAAAAGGCCGCGGAGAAGGTGTATTCCGAGCTCGGCCGCATGCGCCACATCCAGGACGCCAAGGCCGCCAACGGCGGGCGCACGCTGCTCGCCGTCGCCGGCTGCGTCGCCCAGGCCGAGGGCGAGGAAATCCTGGAGCGCGCGCCGCAGGTGGACGTCGTCGTCGGCCCGCAGACCTACCACCGCCTGCCCGAGCTCATTGCGAAGGCGGAACGCTCGCGCCCGGGGCGCGGCATCCTCGACACCGACTTCCCCGTCGAGGACAAGTTCGACCACCTGCCCGAAGAGCGCCAGCCCCAGGGGCCGAGTGCCTACCTCTCGGTGCAGGAGGGCTGCGACAAGTTCTGCACCTTCTGCGTCGTCCCCTACACGCGCGGGGCCGAGTTCTCCCGCCCGGTGAACACCGTGCTGGCGGAGGCGCGAGGGCTCGTCGCCTCGGGCAGCCAGGAGATCGTGCTGCTGGGCCAGAACGTCAGCGCCTACCACGGCGAGGGCCCGGACGGGCGCGAATGGGGCCTGGGCCGCCTGATCCGCGAGCTGGCGGAGATCGAGGGCGTCCAGCGCATCCGCTACACCACCTCCCACCCCAAGGACATGGACGACGAGCTGCTCACCGCGCACCGCGACGTGCCGCAGCTCATGCCCTTCCTGCACCTGCCCGTGCAGAGCGGCTCCGACCGCGTGCTCAAGGCCATGAACCGCGGCCACACGGCGGACCACTACCGCCGCATCGTCGAGCGCGTGCGCGAGCTGCGCCCCGACATCGCCATGGCGTCCGACTTCATCGTCGGCCACCCGGGCGAAACCGCCGAGGACCACGCGGAAAGCCTGCGCCTGATCGCCGACGTCGGCTTCGCCCACAACTACGCCTTCAAGTACAGCCCGCGCCCGGGCACGCCGGCGGCCATGAACACCGAGGAAGCCGTGCCGGAGGCGGTGAAGACGGAGCGTCTGCACGGCCTGCAGCAATTGCTCGGCGAGCAGGGCCACGCCTTCAACCACCGCACCGTGGGCATGCGCCTGCCCGTTCTGTTCGACGGGCACGGCAAGCGCCCCGGCCAGCTCATCGGGCGCAGCCCCTACATGCAGCCGGTGCACGTGGACGCGCCCGACCGCCTCATCGGCCGCATGGTCGAGGTCGACATCACGGAAGCCCACCCCAACAGCTTGCGCGGGCGGGTCGCCACATCCACATGGGACGGAGCGTCGGCGCACGGGGTGCACGGCGCGGGTCCGCCGAACAGCCTTGAGGAGCGAGCCGCCGTTTGAGCGAGCCAACCGGTCAGCGCGTGCAGCAGCCGTCGTTGCTTGAATTCGACGACAACCGGCTGTTGCCTCTTCTGTTCGGCCAGCACGATCAGCACCTCGCCCGCATCGAACAGGCGCTCGGGGTGTCGATCGCCGTGCGCGGCAACAACGTCACCATTTCGGGTTCGGAAAGTTCGGTGACGGCGGCGCAGAGTGCGCTCCAGGCGCTCTACGAGCGGCTGCAAAAGGGGCTTTCGGTGGATTCCAACGAGGTCGACGCCGCCGTCCGCATGGCGGAGGCCTCCGAGCCAGCGCCGGAGCCGGCCGGCAACGGCGCCACGCGCCACGGTCCCTCGGCGCTGCACGCGGACGATCTCGCGATCCGCACGCGCCGCCGGCGCATCTCCCCGCGCTCCGAGCGCCAGGCCGCCTACATCCAGGCCCTGCGCGAAAACGAGCTGGTGTTCGGCCTGGGCCCCGCGGGCACGGGCAAGACCTACCTCGCCGTCGCGGTGGCGGTGGAGATGCTGCTCCAGGGCCGCGTGGACCGCATCATCCTCTCGCGCCCGGCCGTCGAAGCCGGGGAGCGCCTGGGCTTCCTGCCCGGCGGCATGCAGGAAAAGGTCGACCCCTACCTGCGCCCGCTGCAGGACGCGCTCTACGAGATGCTGCCGGGCGAGCAGGTGAACCGGAAGCTGGAATCCGGAGAGATCGAGGTCGCGCCGCTGGCCTTCATGCGCGGGCGTACCCTGGCCAACTCCTTCGTCATTCTGGACGAGGGTCAGAACACCACGCCCGTGCAGATGAAGATGTTCCTCACCCGCCTGGGCGAGAATGGGCGCATGGCCATCACCGGCGACCCGACGCAGGTGGACCTGCCCCGGGGCCAGCTGTCCGGCTTGCGCGACGCTTGCGATCTGCTTGCCGGTCTGGATGGAATCGGCTTTGTGCGCTTCACCGACGGCGACGTGGTCCGCCACCCGCTGGTGACGCGCATCGTCCGCGCCTACGAAGAGCGTGGCAGCAAGCAGGAACACGACCGGGACAACGAGGCATGAGCCGCTGTCGGCGCCGCGCGCGCCGGCCGGCCGGGAACGCGGGACGATGAGCGACGAACCGCCGAATCGACCTATCAGCGCCGAGGTCGCGGCACACGCCGGGGCCTGGGCCACCCACATCCCCAACGCCGAGGACCTCGTCGCGCGCGCCGCCGTGGCCGCCGTCGAGGCGATTCCCGAAGCGGACAAGCCGGCCGGGCCGCTGAGCCTGTCGCTGGTGCTGGCGGACGACGAAACCGTCCGAACCCTCAACCGCGATTACCGCGGCGCCGACAAACCCACCAACGTGCTCGCCTTCGCCGCGCTGGAAGGCGACAGCCCGGAGATCCCCGGCGAGCCGGTCGAACTGGGCGACGTCGTCATCGCGCTGGAAACCGTGCTGGCGGAAGCGCGCGCGCAGGGCAAGACGGCGGCCGACCACCTCACCCACCTGACCGTCCACGGCACGCTCCACCTGCTCGGCCTTGATCACCAGGACGACACCGAGGCCGAGGCGATGGAGGGCCTGGAGGTGCGCGTCCTGGCCGGGCTGGGCGTCGCCGACCCCTACGCCGAGGCGGCGGGGGGTGCGCTGTGAACGAGGACTCGCCGCGCATCGCCAACACGGCCGTGCGCGCCAACGGCGGCGCCGCCAGCCAGGGCGGCGCCCGCTTGACGCGCGGCGGCCCCAGTCTGCGTCAGGCGCTCGGCTCGTGGTTGCGCGGGCTGGTGAAGAGCCACAACGGCGAAGCCGGGCTGCGCGAAACGCTGGAAGAGATCATCGAGGAGAGCGAGCGCGAGGACGACACGGCGCAGCCGATCTCCAGCCACGAGCGGCTGATGCTCGCCAACATCCTCCACCTGCGCCACCTCACGGCCTACGACATCATGGTGCCGCGCGCGGACATCCGCGCCATCCACACGGACGCCGGCTTCGACGACCTCGTGGACCTGATGAGCCGCGGCGGCCACTCGCGCCTGCCGGTCTACCGCGAGTCGCTCGACGACGTGATCGGGCTGGTGCACATCAAGGACGTGCTGGCCCACGCCCGCAGCCGCCACGGCTTCCAGCTCTCCCGGGTCACGCGCGAGGTGCTCTTCGTCGCGCCCTCGATGCCGCTGATGGACCTGATGCTGGAGATGCGGCTGTCGCGCTCGCACCTGGCGCTCGTGGTGGACGAGTTCGGCGGCGTCGACGGCCTGGTCACAATCGAGGACGTGGTCGAGGAGATCGTCGGCGAGATCGAGGACGAGCACGACACCGACGAAAGCCCGCAGCTCGTCGAGCGGCCGGACGGCTCCCTCGTCGCCGACGCGCGCCTGCCCATCGAGGATTTCGAGGAGCGGGTGCGGCCTTTCCTCTCGCCGGAAGAGCGCGAGGAGGACATCGACACCCTGGGCGGGCTGATCGTTTTCATCGCCGACCGCGTGCCGGCGCGCGGGGAACTCGTTATCCACGAGGGGGGCTTCACCTTCGAGGTCATGGAAGCCGACCCCCGCCGCGTGAAGCGGCTGCGCATCCGCGACAACCTGCCGCCCCAGCCGCGCGCCGAAACGGCCGAGGAACCGGATGACTGACACCGTCCCGGCGCGCGCGCCGGGATGGCTGCCGCGCTTGGCCGCCTGGCTCGCCGGCCTGACGGGCTGGCGGCGGGCGGCGGCGGCGCTCGTCCTGGGCGCGATGAGCGCGCTCGCCATGCCGCCGGTCTACGCCGTGCCGGTGCTGATCCCCGCGTTCACGGGGCTGCTGTGGCAGCTCGACGGCGCGGCCTCGCGGCGCGGCGCCTTCGCGCTCGGCTGGCTGTTCGGCCTGGGGCATTTCGCCGCCGGGCTCTACTGGGTCGGGCTGTCCTTTTACGCGGGCGCGCCGCACCTGCTGCCCGTGATGCCGCTGGCGGTGCTCGGGCTCGCCGGCGGGCTGGCGATCTTCCCGGCCCTGGCCGCGCCGGCGGCGTGGCACGCGCCCGCGCGCAGTGGCGCGCGGCTGGCCGTCTTCGCCCTCGCCTGGGCGGCGCTTGCCTGGGTGCGCGGGCACGTGCTCACCGGCTTTCCCTGGAACCTGCTGGGCACGGCCTGGGGCTTCGCCGATTTCAGCGTGCAGAGCGTGGCGTGGTGGGGCGTCTGGGGCCTCAGCCTCGTCACCGTGCTGGCCGCCGCCGCCCCCGCTGCGCTTGCCTGGCGGGACGAGCCGCCGCTGCGGCGCTGGGGTGTGCCGGGCGCCGCGCTCGCGCTGCTGGTCCTGGCGCTCGGCGGCGGCGCCGTGCGGCTGGCGACCGCGCCGCTGGCCGGCGAGGCCACGGTGCCGGGCGTGAAGCTGCGCCTCGTCCAGGGCGCGATCCCGCAGAACCGCAAGTGGGACCCGGCGCTGCGCCGCGACCACCTGGACCGCTACCTGTCGATGAGCCGGCAGGACGGCTTCGCCGGGCGCACGCACGTCATCTGGCCCGAGAGCGCGGTTCCCTACTTCCTGGGTCGCGCGCGGGGATTGCGCGAAGCCATGACCTCGGCCGCGCCGCCGGACGGCGCCCTGCTCTCGGGCATCGCGCGCGTGGAAGATGGTGGGGCCCGGCCGCGCCTGTTCAATTCCGTGATCGCGCTCGGCCCCAACGGCACACAGGGGGCACGCTACGACAAGCACCATCTGGTGCCCTTCGGCGAGTACATGCCGCTGGACGACCTCCTGCCGTTGGAGCAGCTCGCCCACGGCGGCATCGGCTACACCCCCGGCCCCGGCCCGCGGGTGATGGACGTACCGGGCGCGCCGGCCGTCTCGCCGCTGATCTGCTATGAAGCCATCTTCCCCGCCGAGATCGTGCCCTCCGGTGAGCGCCCCGGCTGGTTGTTGAACGTCAGCAACGACGCCTGGTTCGGCACCAGCGCGGGGCCGTATCAGCACCTCGCCAACGCCCGCCTGCGTGCGGTGGAACAGGGCCTGCCGCTGGTGCGCGCGGCGAACGCCGGGGTCAGCGTCGTGATCGACGCCCACGGCCGCACGCTGGCGCGGCTGGACCTGAACGCGCGCGGCATTCTCGACGCCCCGTTGCCCGCACCGCGCGAGACGCCGACCCTGTATGCCCGCGCCGGGGACTGGACATTTGCGGCGATGCTGGCCGTCCTGGCGGTCGTGGCGGGCGCGCTGGCGTGGTCTCGACATACGCGCGCGTGCAAATCGGCCGGCGCCGGCGCCTCCAACCACTAGCTGCACTTCCGCTTGACAACGTTTCTCGATTGCATCCGTGCTGGACTGCACCCGCGAGACTGCGCTTGACCGCATACAGAAGTATGCCTAGACGGGTGAGCGCACGCCGGACCGCGAAATGGGGCCAACGACATGAGCGGCGATGGGGATCAACCGACGGGTCGGGGCGGGGCGCCGAATCCGGTCGACGTCCACGTGGGCGGACGCGTCCGTCTGCGCCGGACGCTGCTGGGAATGAGCCAGGAAAAGCTCGGCGAGGCCATCGGCCTCACCTTCCAGCAGGTGCAGAAGTACGAACGCGGCGCCAACCGCATCGGCGCCAGCCGGCTGTTCGATCTGGCGCGCGTGCTCGACGTTCCGGTGGGGTTCTTCTTCGAGGAGATGCCGACGGACACGCAGCACGGCTCACCCGCGCAGCTCAGCGGGCTGCAGGAAGAAGGCGAGGTCTACGACTTCGATCCCCTCGCCAAGCGGGAGACGCTGGAACTCGTGCGCGCCTATTACCGCGTCCAGGACCCGCAGGTGCGCCGGCGGCTGTTCGAGCTGACCAAGGCGCTGGCCTCCCCGTCCGAGGACGAGGAGGAGATCCCGCCGCCGACCGGGGGCGACGACGGCGGCGACGAGCCGGTCTGACCGCCGCCCCCGCGAGCGCGCAGCGGGTGCCGCGCTTGACCCGCGGCCCCGCGCTGAGCACCGTCCGGGCCGCTTCGGGGACGGACGGCGTGCGATGGCGATCGACAACTCCAGCCAGCCGCAATCCGGCGGCCGCAAGCTTCACGGCCGCCGCAAGGGCCACAAGCTGCGCCCGGCGCAGCAGCGGGTTCTCGACAGCCTGTTGCCGCGCCTGCGCGTGCCCATGCCCGAGCCGGACGGCACGCTCGACCCGTTGTCCCTCTTCGCCGCGGGTACGCGCGCGGTCTGGCTGGAAGTCGGCTTCGGCGCGGGCGAGCACCTGGCCTGGCACGCCGAAAACCGGCCCGACGTGGGCCTGATCGGCGCCGACATCTTTCAGGACGGCATCGCCAAGCTGCTGCGCCGGGTCGAGGATCGCGGGCTCGACAACGTGCGCGTCCACGACGGTGACGCCCGCGAGCTCATCGCCGCCCTGCCCGAGGCTTCGCTGGAGCGGGTCTTCGTCCTCTTCCCCGATCCCTGGCCCAAGACGCGCCACCACAAGCGCCGCTTCGTCCAGCAGACGCAGCTGGACGCTCTCGCGCGCGTGCTCGCCGACGGCGGCGAGCTGCGCCTGGCCACGGACGATCCCAGCTACCAGCGCTGGATGATGGTGGAGATGCAACGCCATCCCGCCTTCGCCTGGACGGCCGAAACCGCCGCCGACTGGCGCGAGCGTCCGGCCGACTGGCCGCCCACCCGCTACGAGGAGAAAGCGGTCGAGCAGGGCCGGCGGCCCATCTACCTGCGTTACCGGCGCCGCGCGCGCGGCGCGGATGCGGGGTGAGGCTGGTCTTGCACCAGGCGTGACGCGGTCCTATGTTCCCCCTTGACATCGGACGCGGGTGCGCCCGCGTCCCAGGGCGCCGTGGAAGGTGGGCCCGAGGGCCCACTTTTTTGTTATCGGGAGGTCGAAGCCGTGCGCGACGCGGACGCGGCCCGGCGCAAGACCAGCACCGGGAAGGCCGCGGAAATCGAGGCCATGCTGGAGCCCACGCTGGAATCCATGGGCTTCCGCATCGTGCGCGTGCAGCTTGCGGGCAACAAACGGGAAAAGACGCTCCAGATCATGGCCGAGCGCACCGACGGCAGCGGCATGGACGTGGATGCCTGCGCCGAGGTTTCCCGCGCGGCCGAGGCCATCCTGGACGTCGAGGACCCGATCGACACCGCCTACACGCTGGAGGTGTCGTCCCCCGGCATCGACCGCCCGTTGACGCGGCTCTCGGACTTTCACGACTGGGCGGGATTCGATGCCCGTGTGGAACTGGAGGCGCCGCGCGACGGGCGGCGCCGCTACAAGGGGCCGCTGCTCGGCATCCGCGACGGCTACGTGCGCATCCGCGCGGACGGGGTCGAGCACGAGCTGCCCTTCGACGAGATCGCGAAGGCCAAGCTGGTGCTCACCGACGAGCTGATCGACTGGACACGGGCCCGCGAGGACGGAACCGACAACTGAGGCCGGCGGTTGAGGCCGCCAGGACGACAGGAACGGATACGGCGATGGACACGGCGACGGCGTTCAAAGCGGAACTGCTGCAGGTGGCCGACGCGGTTGCCCGCGAAAAGGGCATCGAGCGCGAAGAGGTCCTGCAGGCCATGGAGACGGCGATCTCCAAGGCCGGCCGGGCCAAGTACGGCCACGAGCACGACATCCGCGCCGAGATCGAGCGGCGCTCGGGCGAGATCAAGCTGCGCCGCTACCGCCAGGTGGTGCAGGAGATCGAGGACGAGCACACCCAGATCCGGCTGGAGGAGGCGCGCGCGAAGGACTCCACGCTCAACGTGGGCGACTTCGTGATCGAGGAGCTGCCGCCCATCGACCTGGGCCGCATCGCCGCGCAGACCGCCAAGCAGGTGATCGTGCAGCAGGTGCGCGACGCCGAGCGCGCGCGCCAGTACGAGGAGTACAAGGACCGCGTCGGCGAGGTCGTCAACGGCATCGTCAAGCGCAACGAGTTCGGCAACCTGCACATCGACCTGGGCCGCGCCGAGGCCATCCTGCGCCGCGACGAGTCGATCCCGCGCGAGACCTACCGCGTGGGCGACCGCATCCGCGCCTACATCTACGACGTGCGCAAGGAGCACCGCGGCCCGCAGATCTTCCTGTCGCGCAGCCACCCGCAGCTCATGGCGAAGCTGTTCACGCAGGAAGTGCCGGAGATCTACGACGGCATCATCGAGCTCAAGTCGGTGGCGCGCGATCCGGGCAGCCGCGCCAAGATCGCGGTGCTCTCCCACGACAGCTCGATCGACCCCGTGGGCGCCTGCGTGGGCATGCGCGGCGCGCGCGTGCAGGCCGTGGTCAACGAGCTGCACGGCGAGAAGATCGACATCATCCCCTGGTCCCCGGATCCGGCGACCTTCGTGGTCAACGCGCTGGCGCCGGCGGAGGTGACCAAGGTGGTCCTGGACGAGGATCAGGGCCGCATCGAGGTGGTCGTCCCCGACGACCAGCTCTCGCTCGCCATCGGGCGGCGCGGGCAGAACGTGCGCCTGGCCTCGCAGCTCACCGGCTGGGACATCGACGTCCTCACCGAGGACGAGGAGTCGCGCCGGCGCAGCGAGGAGTTCCACCAGCGCTCCCAGATGTTCATCGACGCGCTGGACGTGGACGACGTCATCGCCCATCTCCTGGTGGCCGAGGGCTTCACGGCGGTGGACCAGATCGCCTACGTCCCCATTGAGGACCTCACCGAGATCGAGGGCTTCGACGAGGACGTCGCGGAGGAACTCCGCGACCGCGCCCGCAGCTACCTGGAAGAGCAGGATCGCCAGTTCACCGAGCAGCGCCGCGCGCTCGGCGTCAGCGACGAGGTGGCGAACCTGGACAACCTCTCCCAGGAGATGGTGCTCCGGCTCGGCCGCAACGGCATCAAGACGATGGACGACCTGGGCGATCTGGCGCGCGACGAGCTCGCCGAGATCCTGGGTGACGAAGCGCCCGGCCAGGACGAGCTGGACAACATCATCATGGCGGCGCGCGCCCACTGGTTCGAGGAGACCGGCGAGGGCGAAAGCGGCGGCACCGAGCCGGGCGAGGGCTGATCGCGCGCGCCATGACGGAGACGCGCCGGCACACGCCGGAGCGCAAATGCATCGTGACGGGCGAGGTCCGGCCCAAGGCGGAGCTGCTGCGCTTCGTGGTGGGCCCGGACGGCGCCATCGTTCCCGATCCGGGCGAGGAGCTGCCCGGTCGGGGAATCTGGTGTGTGCCGTCCCGCGATGTGCTAGAAAAGGCGCGCCAGCGGCACTTCGCCCGGGCAGCCCGGCAGGCTGTGCGCGTGCCGGACGATCTGGCGGCGCAGGTTGCGGCGCGGCTGCACAAGCGGTGCCTGGACCGGATCGGGCTGGCGATGCGCGCCGGACAGGCGCGGGCCGGATTCACCAAGGTCCGCGAGGTCCTGGAGCGCGGCGACGCGTGCGTGCTGGTGCAGGCCCGCGACGCCGCAGTCGACGGCGTGGAGCGGCTGCGCCGCCTCGGGCGGGCCGCGCGGCCGGACTTGGCTCTCGTGGGCCTGTTCGACTCGGACGACCTGGGCACCGCGCTCGGCCGCGGGCCCACGGTGCACGTGGCCGTGCTGGACGGTGGCCACGCCGATCGGCTTTTGCGGGACTGCCGCCGGCTGGTCGGCTTCGTGCCCGAGGCGGACGAGGCTTGGATGGACACGCCGACGAATCGAACGGCGGAGCGCGATGACGAGCGACGATAAGGACGATAAGAAGTCGGACGAGAACAAGGACGGCAAGCTGAAGCTCAGCGGCAAGAAGCGTGGCACGCTCGAACTCAACAAGAAGGTCGAGCAGGGCCAGGTGAAGCAGAGCTTCAGCCACGGCCGGTCCAAGCAGGTGGCCGTCGAGGTCAAGCGCAAGCGCACCTACCAGCGCGGCGAGAGCGGCCGCGGGCAGGAGACGGCGCAGCGCGAGACCGCGGAGGCCCCGGCGCGCCGCGGCGCGGATCAGTCGGTGGAGCAGACCAAGCGCGCCGCGCACGGCGAGTCGCTGGAAACCGGCACGGCCGAGACCCAGACGATCGAGCGCGACAGCTCCGGCCGCCAGCTCACCGAGAGCGAGCGCCAGGCGCGCCAGCGCGCGCTGGAAGAGGCACGGCGCCAGGAAGAGGAGCGCAAGCGCCGTCAGGCGGAGGAAGACGAGCGCCGCCGCCAGGAGGAAGCCGAGCGCCAGGCCGAGCTGGAGCGCCGCCGTCAGGCCGAGGAAGAGGCGCGCCGCCAGCTCGAGGCCGAAGAGGAGGAGCGCCGCCGCCAGAAGGAGGCCGAAGAGGCCGCCAAGGCCAAGGAACAGCCCGCCGAGGCGGAAGCTGGGGCCGAGTCCGGCGCCGGCGAAGCGGCTGCCGAGGCCGCGCCGGCCGCCGAGGAGGCTGCCCCCGCGGCCGAGGCTCCCGAGGCGAAGGAGCAGGCGCCGGCGGAGAAGGGCAAGGGCCGCGATCTGGACGAGGAGGTTCAGGAGAACCTCGGCGGCCGGATCAAGAAGCAGAAGGCGGCCCCCGCGCCCAAGCAGGCGCCCGGCAAGCGCGGTGGCGACCGCGGCCGCAAGAAGGGCCAGCTGACCATTCCCCAGGCGCTCGACAGCGAAGAGGGCGAGCGCGCCCCGTCGCTGTCCGCCACGCGCCGCCAGCGCCAGCGCCAGAAGCAGCGCCAGCGCGGCGAGGCGCATCAGCCGCCAAAGAAGGTGATTCGCGAGGTGGTTATCCCCGATTCCATCACGGTGGGCGAGCTCGCCCAGCGCATGGCCGTCCAGGCCGGCCAGGTCGTGAAGACGCTGATGAAGCTGGGCACGATGGCGACCGTCAATCAGACGATCGACGGCGAAACCGCCCAGCTCGTCGTCGAGGAGTTCGGCCACACGCCCAAGCGCGTCTCGGAAAGCGACATCGAGGAGGGCCTGGAGACGGCCCCGGACGCCGAAGCGGACATGCAGCCGCGCGCGCCGGTGGTCACCGTCATGGGCCACGTCGACCACGGCAAGACGTCCCTGCTGGACGCGCTGCGCAAGACCGACGTGGTCGCCGGCGAGGCCGGCGGCATCACACAGCACATCGGCGCCTACCAGGTCGTCATGCCGGGCGGGAACAAGGTCAGCTTCATCGACACGCCCGGCCACGCCGCGTTCTCGGAGATGCGGGCGCGCGGCGCCAACATCACCGACATCGTCATCCTGGTCGTGGCCGCCGACGACGGCATCAAGCAGCAGACGGTCGAGGCCATCAACCACGCCAAGGCGGCGGAGGTGCCGATGGTCGTGGCCATCAACAAGTGCGACAAGCCGGACGCCGATCCGGACCGCGTGCGCCAGGAGTTGCTGAACTACGGCGTCGTCACCGAAGAGATGGGCGGCGAAACGCTCGCCGTGGAGTGTTCCGCGTCCAGCGGCGAGGGGTTGGAGCAGCTCGCCGAGGCGCTGACGCTCCAGGCGGAGATCCAGGACCTCAAGGCCAACCCCGACCGCGCCGCCGAGGGCACCGTGGTCGAGGCCAAGCTTGAGAAGGGGCGCGGCCCGGTGGCGACCTTCCTGGTCCAGCGCGGCACGCTGAAGAAGGGCGACACCTTCGTCGTCGGCAACGAGTACGGCCGCGCCCGCGCGCTGGTGAACGACCGCGGCGACAACGTCGAGGCGGCGTACCCGTCCGAGCCGGTCGAGGTGCTGGGCCTGCACGGCACGCCGCAGGCGGGTGACCGCTTCGTCGTGGTGGACAGCGAGCAGCGCGCCCGCGAGATCGCCGAGCACCGCCAGGAGAAGGCGCGCGAGACGCAGTCGACCGCGCCCAGCACGGGCTCGCTGGAGCAGATGCTGGCCCGCATCAAGGAGGGTCAGGTCACCGAGGTGCCGCTGGTGGTCAAGGCCGACGTCCAGGGCTCCCTGGAGGCTGTCAACGGCGCCCTGCAAAAGCTGGGCAACGAGGAAGTGCAACCGCGCGTGCTGCACGCGGGCGTCGGCGGCATCACCGAAAGCGACATCACGCTCGCGGCCGCGTCCAACGCCCTGGTGCTGGGCTTCAACGTCCGGCCCAATGGCAAGGCGCGCCAGATGGCCAAGAGCGACGGTGTCGACATCCGCTACTTCTCGGTCATCTACAACCTCGTGGACGACGTGAAGGCCCTGCTGGAAAGCAAGCTCTCGCCGACGGCGCGCGAGAACTTCATCGGCTACGCCGACATCCGCCAGGTCTTCCAGGTGCCGCGCGTGGGCAACGTCGCCGGCTGCCGCGTGACCGAGGGCGTCGTGCGCCGCAACGCGGGCGTGCGCCTGCTGCGCGACAACGTCGTGATCTACGAGGGCACGCTGAAGACGCTCAAGCGCTTCAAGGACGACGTCAAAGAGGTGAAGGCCGGCTACGAGTGCGGCATCGCGCTGGAGAACCACCAGGACATCCGCGAGGGTGACCTGATCGAGTGCTACGAAACCCAGCAGGTCGAGCGCGAGCTGTAACGCCCGTCCCGGGCCCGATTGCCGGGTGCATCATGAGTCGACGTCAGGAAAAGGGCCCCAGCCAGCGCCAGCTGCGCGTGGGCGAGCAGATCCGGCACACGCTCGCCGACATCCTCGCCCGCAGCGAGCTGCAGGATCCGGCGCTGGCCGGGGTCTCCATCACCGTCAGCGAAGTCCGCGTCAGCCCGGACCTGAAGCTCGCCACCGCCTACGTTCTGCCCTTCGCGGCCGAGGACCAGGCGGCGGTGGTGGACGGGCTGCAACGGGCCGCGCCCCACCTGCGCCACCAGCTGGCGCGGGCGATCAACTTGCGCCACACCCCCGAACTGCGGTTCCGCGCCGACACCTCGTTCGACGAGGCCGCGCGCATCGATGCCCTGCTGCGCAGCCCGCGCGTCCAGCGCGACATCGCCGACGAGGGCGAGGCGGACGCGGACCCGGATACGTCCGATGAACACGATGACGACGAGCGATAACGCCAAGGCCACGCGGCTTAGCGGCTGGCTGGTGCTGGACAAGCCAGCCGGCCTGACCTCGACGCAGGCCCTCAACCGCGTCAAGGCGAAGCTGCGCGTGCGCAAGATGGGCCACGGCGGCACGCTCGACCCGCTCGCCAGCGGGCTCCTGCCCCTCGCCCTGGGCGAGGCGACCAAGACGGTCGGCTACATCATGGAGGGGCTGAAGAGCTACCGCTTCACCGTGCGCTGGGGCATCGCGCGCACCACGGACGACGGCGAGGGCGAGATCACCGAGGAAAGCGCGGCGCGCCCGTCGCGCGAGGCCATCGAGGCCGCGATCCCGCAATTCCTGGGCGAGATCCAGCAGACCCCGCCCACCTACTCCGCCATCAAGGTGGACGGCCGCCGCGCCTACGACATCGCGCGCGAAGGCGGCGACCCGCAGCTCGAGCCCCGCCCCGTCCATCTGGAATCGCTGGACTTGGTCTCGATCGACGATCGGGACCACGCAACCTTTGTCTGCACCTGCGGCAAGGGTTTTTATGTGCGCGCGCTCGCCCGCGACCTGGGCGAGACGCTGGGCACCCCCGCCCACCTCTCGGCGCTGCGGCGCACGCGGGTGGGCGCCTTCGACAGCGAGGAGATGATCCCGCTGGACGCGCTGGAGGCCATGGACGACCCGCAAGCCCTCCAGCACTATCTGCTTCCGGTCGAGACCGCGCTGGCCGACATCCCGGCGCTGGCCTTGACCGAGGCCGAGGCGAACCGCCTGCGCAGCGGCCAGAGCGTGTCGCTGCTCAAACGCGCCAACCTCGAGCGCCTGCGGGAGCTGGAGAACGGCGACGTGGTCTGCGCCAAGGTGCAGGGCCGCGCCGTCGCGCTCGCCCGCTTCGAGGCTGGGGCCATTCGCCCGGTCCGCATCCTGCACGTCTGACCCAAACCGAGCGAGGCACGAAAACCGATGTCGATCACAAGCGAGCGCAAGCAGGAACTCATCAACGAGTTCGGAGCCAACGAGAACGACACCGGCTCCACGGCCGTTCAGGTCGCGATCCTCACCGAGCGGATCCAGAACCTGACCGACCACATGAAGAGCCACCACAAGGATTACCACTCGCGGCGCGGGCTGCTCATGATGGTGGGCCAGCGCCGGCGGTTGCTGGACTACATGAAGCGCACGAACCGCGAGCGCTATCAGGACGTGATCAAGCGCCTGGGCCTGCGCCACTAAAGACCCGTGCGGCCGGCGCCGCCCGCGGGCACCCGGCGGGCGGCGCCCCTCACGCCGCACGATGACACGGGTGCGCCGTTTCGCGCGACTGCGGCCGGCGCGCGGGCGGCAGATCATCCCCGGCCGGGCCGACGTAAGGTGCGTTTCCCCGACCCGCGCGCCGGGGGAAACGCGCTTTTCGCGGGTCCGGCCAGCAAAACGCCCGGCCGCGGCAAGCTGAAAGGACCGAGAGACGATGTTCGACGTTCACCGCAAGGAAATCGATTGGGGCGGACGCCCGCTGGTGCTGGAAACCGGCCGGATCGCGCGCCAGGCCGACGGCGCCGTGATGGCCCGCTACGGCGACACGGTCGTGCTGTGCACCGCGGTCGGTGACAAGAGCCCCAAAGCGGGGCTCGACTTTTTTCCGCTGACGGTCAACTACCAGGAAAAGACCGCGGCGGCGGGCAAGATCCCCGGCGGCTTCATCAAGCGCGAAGGCCGGCCGACGGAAAAGGAAACCCTCACCTCCCGCCTGATCGACCGGCCCATCCGGCCGCTGTTCGCCAAGAACTTCAAGAACGAGACCCAGGTCATCTGCACCGTCCTGAGCCATGACCTGGAGAACGACCCGGACATGGTGGCGATGGTCGGCGCCTCGGCGGCGCTGACGCTGTCCGGCATGCCCTTCATGGGCCCCATCGGCGCCTGCCGCGTGGGCTACCGCAACGGGCAGTTCGAGCTGAACCCGGCGCAGTCCGACGTGCCGAGCTCCGAGCTGGACCTCGTGGTCGCGGGCACCAGCGAGGGCGTGCTGATGGTGGAGTCCGAGGCCAGCGAGCTGCCGGAATCCACGATGCTGGAGGCCGTGAACTGGGGCCACCAGCAGTACCAGAAGGTCATCGACGCCATCGTCGAGCTGGCCGAGGAGTGCGCCAACGAGCCCTGGTCCGTGCCGGAGGACCCGGCGGAAAAGGAGACGGTGCACGCCAAGCTGCGCGAGCAGTTCGGCGGCCGCCTGCGCGAGGCCTACGCCATCGCGGACAAGAAGCAGCGCCAGGTGGAGCTGTCCACCATCCGCCAGGAGGCGCTGGACGCGCTCGCCGACAACGAGATGGAGCTCTACGTCGCGCCGTCCGTGCTCAAGGACCTGGAGCGGGAGATCGTGCGCGGCAGCATCATCGAGAGCGGCAAGCGCATCGACGGCCGCTCGGTGGAATCCGTCCGCCCGATCTCCGCGGAGGTGGGCGTGCTCCCGCGCACGCACGGTTCCGGGCTGTTCACGCGCGGCGAGACGCAGGCGATGGTGACCACGACGCTCGGCACCGGCCAGGACGAGCAGATCGTCGACGCGCTGGAGGGTGAGTACCGCCAGCACTTCATGCTGCACTACAACTTCCCGCCCTACTGCGTGGGCGAGACGGGCCGCATGATGGCGCCGGGCCGCCGCGAGATCGGCCACGGCAAGTTGGCCTGGCGGGCGCTCAACCCGATCATGCCGTCGAAGGAGAGCTTCCCCTACACCGTGCGCGTGCTCTCCGAGATCACGGAGTCCAACGGCTCCTCCTCGATGGCCACGGTGTGCGGCTCCTCGCTGTCGATGATGGACGCCGGCGTGCCGCTGCCGCGTTCCTGTGCCGGCATCGCCATGGGGCTCATCAAGGAGGGCGACAACTACGCCGTCCTCTCCGACATCATGGGCGACGAGGACCACCTGGGCGACATGGACTTCAAGGTCGCCGGCACGCGGGAAGGCGTCACCTCGCTGCAGATGGACATCAAGATCACCTCGGTGACCTCCGAGATCATGCAGGTGGCCTTGAACCAGGCCCACGACGGGCGGATGCACATCCTGGGCGAGATGGAAAAGGCCATCACCGCCGCCCGCGAGGGCGTCTCCGAGCGCGCGCCGTCGATCACCGTGATTGAGGTGCCCAAGGAGAAGATCCGCGACATCATCGGCCCCGGCGGCAAGGTCGTCCGCGAGATCTGCGAAGAGACCGGCGCCAAGATCGACATCGAGGACGACGGCACGGTGAAGATCGCCGCCGTGGACAAGGCCGCCTCGGACGCCGCCATCAACCGCATCCGCGGCATCACCGCGGAGCCGGAGGCCGGCGAGGTCTATCAGGGCAAGGTCGTGAAGATCATGGACTTCGGCGCGTTCGTGAACTTCCTGGGCACGCGCGACGGCCTGGTCCACGTTTCGCAGATGGCGGACTACCGGGTGAACCACCCGCGCGATCTCGTGGCCGAGGGCGACATGGTCTACGTCAAGTGTCTCGGCTTCGACGACCGCGGCAAGGTCAAGCTGTCCATGAAGCAGGTCGACCAGGAGACCGGTCAGGAGATCGAGAAGAGCGAGTAAACCGCGCCCCACGGCTGGACTCGCATCGCGGGGCGGCCTTCGGGTCGCCCCGCTTTTTTGTGCGTGGCGCGCGGATGCCTTGACACATGCCGCAACCGCCCTCACATCCCGGTCAGCGTTGTGCAGCGCACAATATTCCGCGCCGGGCCCGACCGCCCGCGCCAGGCTCCCCCACAACCCCCGGAGACGACTCCATGAGTCAGACCAAGGGCAATCCGTTCTTTAACGGCGACGTCAGCGCGCTGTTCGATCCCCGCACCTATCTGAACGCCGTCCAGGTGCCGGGGGTGGACACTGACAAGCTCGCCGAGAGCCAGCGCAAGAACATCGACGCCGTCACCGAGATCCAGCGCACGGCGCTCGCGGGCGCGCAGCAGCTCGTCCAGCGCCAGATGGCGATGATGCGCCAGATGCCCCAGCCGCAGACGGCCGGCCCGAACGGCGGCGGCGATCTCGCCGCCCAGACGGATGCGGCCAAGACCTTCTACGAGACCACGGTGCGCAACCTGCGCGAGCTGGCCGAGGTCAACGCCAGCGTCCAGCAGAAGGCGTTCGAGGTCTTCAACACGCGCATGAGCGAGAGCTTCGACGAGCTGCGCGACAGCATGAAGGTGGCCGCGTAAC
The DNA here is from genome assembly GCF_900100655.1 of Limimonas halophila. Taxonomy (NCBI): domain Bacteria; kingdom Pseudomonadati; phylum Pseudomonadota; class Alphaproteobacteria; order Rhodospirillales; family Rhodovibrionaceae; genus Limimonas; species Limimonas halophila. The sequence continues at coordinate 29,047 of NZ_FNCE01000007.1, read as the reverse complement.
CACCGGCCACAAGCCGAGGCCTTTGCCGCCCCCGCGTCATCCGGCGCGGGGGCGTTTTTTTGCGCTATCCCCCGTCCGATATTTTTCTATCCCCCACCCGCGCGCGGATGCGCGCGGTCGTAGACGCGCTTGAGGCCGGCGCTGTCGACGGCGGTGTACTGCTGCGTCGTCGACAGCGAGCCGTGGCCCAGCAGGTCCTGAATGGCGCGCAGGTCGCCGCCCTGCTGCAGCAGGTGGGTGGCGAAGGAATGGCGCAGGACGTGCGGCGTCGCCGAGGCCGAGAGTCCCAACCAGCCGCGGATCTGCTGCATGCGCTCCTGCACGCGCCGCGCCCCCAATGGCCCGCCGCGCGCGCCGCGGAACAAGACTGCGTCTTGCGGCAGGACATAAGGGCATTCGGCCAAGTAGGTCTGCACCGCCTCGCCCACGATGGGCAGCAGCGGTACCTGGCGCTGCTTGTTCCCCTTGCCGGTGACGGTGAGCGCTTCCTGTCCGGGCGCGGGGGCCTCGGCGCAGGTGAGGGCCAGCGCCTCGCCGATGCGCAGCCCGCAGCCGTAGAGCAGCAGCAGCACCGCCAGATCGCGCTTGGCGATCCAGGGCGTGCCCGCGACCTCCTGCACCGCGCGCAGCACGTCGCCGGCCTCCACCTCACTCAGCGCCTTGGGCACCTGGCGCGGGCGGCGCGGCGCCTTCATATGGTGGACGGCCGCGTTTTCCACGTAGCCCATGCGCGCCAGCCAGCGGAAGAAGCCGCGCACACTGGACACCGCGCGTGCCGTGGAGCTGCGCGTCAGCCCCGCCGTGGAGCGCGAAGCCAGCCAGGCGCGGAAATCCGCCACGGTGAGCGCGCCGAGCGCCGCGAAGTCCACCGCGCCGCCGGTGTGCCGGGCCGCGAAGCTCAGGAAGGCGTCCACATCGCGCGCATAGGCGTCGAGCGTGTTGGCCGAAGCGCGCTTTTCGTGCGCCAGCCACGCCCGCCACGCCACGAGCGCGTCGCGTACCTCCCAGGATACGGGGGCCCTGGTTCCCGGCTCTACGGTCATGCCCGTCCCGTCCGCACTGCCTGCGCCGTCCGACCTGAATGCCATTGGCGCGCGCACGGCGCAAACGGCGGTGGTTTTGGGATGGATACGCGGATCAGTTCGGTCGCGGCAGCATACCGCGCTGTCGCACGGCGATGCCAGCCTACTCGGTATAAATGCGTGACGCGAAGACGCGAAGCCGGCCGCTGTCGAAGACCGGCACCTTGCCCAAGACCGCCGCGACATTTTGCCCTTCGAGGTGTCCTGAGCCGCGGAGGTATTTGCTTCGCAACAGCACTCTCGGTCGTGAGTGACCCAATCATCCCTGTGATACGCGGGTGTCGAGCGACGGACGTTTCCAAAGATCATCTTTGGTCGTGAGTGACCCATTCATCCCGGCGAGACGCCGGTGTCGAATGACTGAAGGGATAAAACGCCCAAGCGTTCTAATGAGCGGCGGCCCAGGAGGCGCCGGTGCCGGCTTCGGCTTCGAGGGGCACGGTGAGGTCCACGGCGGGTTCGTGGGCGTGTTCCATGACGCGGCGGACGGCGGAGATCGTGGCGTCCATCTCGCCGTCGGGCACCTCGAACAGCAGCTCGTCGTGGACCTGGAGCAGCATGCGCGCGGACAGGCCGGCGTCGGCGAGTGCGGCCGGCAGGCGGATCATGGCGCGCTTGATGATGTCGGCGGCGGAGCCCTGGATGGGGGCGTTGATGGCGGCGCGCTCAGCGAAGCTGCGGCGGGCGAAGCTCTTGGACTGGATTTCGGGGATGTGGATGCGCCGGCCGAACATCGTGGTGACGTGGCCGTGCTCGCGCGCCCAGGCGCGCATGGAGTCCATGTAGGCTTTGATGTTCGGGTAGCGCTCGAAGTAGGTGTCGATGTAGCGCTTCGCGGCCTTCTGGTCGACGCCCAGGTTCTGCGACAGGCCGTAGGCCGAGATGCCGTAGATGATGCCGAAGTTGATGGCCTTGGCGGCGCGGCGCGTGGTCGCGTCCATGTCCTCCAGCTTCACGTCGAAGACCTCGGACGCGGTCTTGGCGTGAATGTCGATGTCGTCGCGGAAGGCCTGCTTCAGGCTGGGCTCGTCGGCGACGTGGGCGGCCAGGCGCAGCTCGATCTGGCTGTAGTCCACCGAGAGAAGCTGGTGCCCGTCCTCGGCGATGAAGGCCTGGCGGATCTTGCGGCCTTCCTCGGTGCGGATGGGGATGTTCTGCAGGTTGGGGTCGGTTGAGGACAGCCGCCCGGTGGACGCGACCGCCTGCTGATAGGCCGTGTGGATGCGCCCCGTTTCGGGGTTGATGTCGTCCTGCAGGGCGTCGGTGTAGGTGGATTTGAGCTTCTGGATCTGGCGCCAGTCGAGCACGCGCGCGGGCAGGTCGTGGCCCTGCGCGGCGAGGCCCTGGAGCACCTCGGCGTCGGTGGAGTAGGTACCGGACTTGCCGCGCTTGCCGCCTTCCAGGCCCAGCTCGTCGAACAGCACCTCGCCGAGCTGCTTGGGCGAGCCGACGTTGAAGGGGTGCCCGGCCAGCCGGTGGATCTCCTGCTCCAGCTCGTGCATGCGCGCGCCGAAGTCACGCGACATCTCGCTGAGCACGGCCGGGTCGACCTTGATGCCCTCGCGCTCCATGCGCGCGAGCACGTCCGAGAGGGGCCGCTCCAGCGTTTCGTAGACGGTGCACATGTGCTCGGGCACGAGGCGCGGCTTGAGCACGGCGTGCAGGCGGAAGGTGATGTCCGCGTCCTCGGCGGCGTAGTCGCGCGCTTTGTCCAGCGGCACCTTGTCGAAGGTGACCTGGTTCTTCCCGGTGCCCGCGACCTCCTTGTAGGTCGTGGTTTCCATGTTGAGGTGGTGGCGGGCCAGCTCGTCCATGCCGTGGCCGTGCAGCCCGGCTTCGAGGACGTAGGACAGCAGCATGGTGTCGTCGATCGGCGTGACCGCGACGCCGTGGTTCAGCAGCACGACGCGGTCGTACTTGATGTTCTGCCCGATCTTGAGGACGCCGGGATCCTCCAGGAGCGGCTTGAGGGCTTTGAGCGCCGCGTCGCGGTCGATCTGTTGCGGCGCGGCCTGCTCGTCGTCCAGCCGGCCCGAGGCGGTGTGGCCGACGGGGACGTAGCAGGCGCGGCCCGGCGCGGTGGCGAGGCAGATGCCCACCAGCCGGGCGCGCATGGCGTCCAGCGAGGTGGTTTCCAGGTCCACGGCGACGCGGCCGGTGCGGTCGGCTTCGGCGATCCAGGCGTCGAGGCGTGCGCGGTCCTGCACCAGCTCGTAGCTGGCCTCGGCCTCCGCGGGCGGGGTTTCCGCGTCCTCGCTGTCGAGGCCCAGGCGGTTGATGATGGAGTGGAACTCGTTCTCGGCGAGGAAGCGGCGCAGGGCCTCATTGTCGGGCTCGCGCAGGCGCAGCTCGCTCAGGTCGACGCGCAGGTCCATGTCCTCGCACAGCTGCACGAGGCGGCGGGAGATGCGCGCCTGCTCGGCGTTTTCCAGCAGGTTCTCGCGACGCTTCTTTTGCTTGATCTCGTCCGCGCGAGTGAGAAGCGTGTCCAGGTCGCCGTAGTCCTCGATCAATTGGGCGGCGATCTTCTGGCCGATGCCGGGGACGCCGGGGACATTGTCGGTGGAATCGCCCCACAGCGCCTGGACGTCGACGACCTTTTCCGGCGGCACGCCGAACTTCTTTTCCACGTCCTCGCGGCCGATGGGGCGGAAGTCCATGGGGTCCAGCATGCGCACGCCGTGGGCGAGGAGCTGCATGAGATCCTTGTCGGAGGAGACGATCGTGACCTCGGCCCCGGCGGCCTGGGCGCGGCGGGCGAGCGTGGCGATGATGTCGTCGGCCTCGTAGCCCTGCTGTTCCAGGCAGGGCAGGTTCATGGCGCGCACGGCCTCGTGGCAGATCTCGATCTGGGGTTTGAGATCCTCCGGCATGGGCGGCCGGTTGGCCTTGTAGGCCTCGTAGATGTCGTTGCGGAAGGAGCGGCCGTCGGCGTCGAAGACCACGGCCAGGGCGTCGTGGTCGCCGATCTCGCGCAGCAGCTTCAGCAGCATGTTGGTGAAGCCGTAGGCCGCGTGCGTGGGCGTGCCGTCGGCGCGCGACATCGTCGCCGGCAGCTTGTGGTAGGCGCGGAAGATGTAGCCCGCCCCGTCCACCAGATAGAGGTGGCGCACCGGCGCGTCGCCGGTGCCGCCCGCAGAGGAGGTTTCGTCGTGCTGATCCGCCATGACGGGTGGAGGATGGCTTGGGCCGCGGGTTCCATCAACCAACGCAAGCGCGTTGGATCGCATCTGTTCGAGGTTCTGAGCGGCGACGTCCAACGCCACGTTATGTCGTCGGCGATGCCTGGGTATGTTTGCTGCACGTGAAGAGGATCTTTTGGTCGTGAGTTCCCCAGTCGTCGCGATGCGACGCCGATGTCGAATGACAGATGGTTCCAAGGATCATCCTTGGTCCAAAGATCATCTTTGGTCGTGAGGGACCCATTCATGTCCGATGCGACGTTGGTGTCGAATGACAGATGGGATCAACCTGCCAACAGGTTGCCGCGGCCTGCCGGGGGGCAACAGGCCGCGGCGATCTTCCCGAAGCGGGAAGGAGGGACGGTGGCGCCGGAAGCGGGGCCGGCGCCAGCCAGTCGTCCACGGGGCGGAGGGAGGGACGGACTGGCCGATCGGGGGGATCTCCGTAGGGTCCAGACCACAAATCCGGTGTGACGCACGCACGTTGGAATTTGGGCGGAAATGTGATTTCCTCGGCGGCCCTTCCGACGGCCCGTGTGCGTTCCGGCGATGGTGCGAGGCCGCCCCAGCGAGATGAACCGGGTCGCGATCGCGGCGTGGTGCCTGTTCGACTGGGCGTCGAGCGCGTGGCCCACGGTGGTGATGTCGTTCGTGTTCGCGGCGTACGTCACGCGCGAGGTGGCGCCGAACAGCGACGTGGGCACGGCGTGGTGGGGCACCGGCACGGCCGTGGCGGGAGTGGTGATCGCGCTGGTCAGCCCGGTGGTGGGGGCGATCGCCGACCGCGCGGGGCCGCGCAAGCCGTGGGTGGCCGGGTTCCTGGTCGTGACCGTGGCGATGGCGGCGGCGCTGTTCACGATCCGGCCGGAGCCGGGGTATCTGCTTCAGGCCGTGATCCTGGCGGGGATCGGCGGCGCGGCGTTCGAGATCGGGCAGGTCTTCTACAACGCGATGCTGGCGGACGTGGCGCCGCGCCACATGCTCGGGCGCGTGTCGGGCTGGGCGTGGGCGACGGGTTACGCCGGCGGGCTGGCGTGCCTGGGCACCTGCCTGGGGCTGCTGGTGCTGCCGGCGCAGCCGCTGCTGCCGCTCGACCCCGAGACGGCCGAGCCGGTGCGGGCGACGGGGATCGTGGTGGCGGTGTGGTTCGCCGTGTTCGCGCTTCCCTTCCTGTTGCTGACGCCGGACCGGCCGGCGCGCGACCAGCCGTTCGGGCGGACCGCGCGCGAGGGCGTGGCGCAATTGCGGCGTTCGCTGGCGGACTTGCGGCGGCGCTACCGGCGGATCGCGCACTTCCTGATCGCGCGCATGATCTACACGGACGGGCTGAACACGCTGTTCGCCTTCGGCGGGGTGTACGCGGCGGGGACCTTCGACATGGGCTTTCGCGACATCCTGATGTTCGGGATCGCGATGAACGTCGCGGCGGGGATCGGGGCGTTCGGGTTCGCGTGGGTGGACGACTGGCTGGGCTCCAAGCGAACGATCGTCATTTCGCTGTTCGGGCTGATGCTGTTCGGCGGCGCGGCGCTGCTGGTGCGCACACCGACAGGGCTGTACGTGGCGGGGTGTGCGCTCGGCACCTTCGTGGGGCCGGTGCAGGCGGCCAGCCGCTCGCTGATGTCGCGCATCACGCCGGACGCCGTGCGCACGGAGATGTTCGGGCTGTACGCGATGTCGGGGAAGATCACGGCGTTCGCGGGGCCGGCCGTGGTGGGCTGGGTGACCTACCTGGCGGGCAGCCAGCGCGCTGGGATGGCGACGCTGCTGGGCTTTTTCCTGGTAGGACTGGCGCTGTTGTGGCCGCTCAAACCGGCGGTGGACATGGGCGAACCGAAGCCGGCGTGAGGCGGCTGCCACGCGCTTTGCCAACGCGTGATCAACCCCTCCCCCTCTGCCGGCGCGGCCTGTTGGCTCGCGCCGCCTTCTCCCCCTCCCCTTCACCACCGAAGGGGAGGGGGAGATGTGAGGGGGTGGGGATGCCCCGAAGTCAGATTGTCACGTTCGGTTTCGTTCTTTCAGTTGGCGCTGTCAGTGCCGGAAGTGGCGCATGTGGGTGAGCGCCATGGCGAGCCCGCGCGCGTCGGCGGCGGCGATGACCTCCTGATCGCGCTTGCCGCCGCCCGGCTGGATGACGGCGGACGCGCCCGCGTCGGCGCAGGCGATGAGGCCGTCGGCGAAGGGGAAGAAGGCGTCGGAGGCGACGGCCGCCCCCTCGGTGCGCGAGCCGGTTTCGCCCGCCTGCTCGGCGGCGGCCCGGGCTTTGCGGGCGGCGATGGCGGCGGCATCGACGCGGCTCATCTGTCCGGCGCCGATGCCGACCGTGGCGCCGTTGCGCACATAGACGATGGCGTTGGAGGCGACGTGCTTGGCCACGCGCTCGGCGATCAGGAGGTCGCGCAGCTCGCGCGCGTCGGGCCGGCGATCCGTCACCATCTCCAGGTCGCCCTCGCCGGCCGCCGCGTTGTCGCGCGACTGGATCAGCAGCCCGCCCGAGAGCGTGCGCGTCGTGAGCGCCGGACTGGCCGGGTCCGGCACATCGCCCGCCGCCAGGACGCGCAGGTTCGTCTTGGCGGCGAAGACGGCGGCGGCGTCGTCCGTGATCTCGGGCGCGATCACCACCTCGGCGAAGGCGCCCGTCACGGCGCGGGCCAGCTCGGCGTCCACGGCGCGGTTCACCGCGATGATGCCGCCGTAGGCGCTCGTGGGGTCGCAAGCGAAAGCGTCGTGGTAGGCTGTGACGGGGTCGTCCGCCACGGCGACGCCGCACGGGTTGGCGTGCTTGACGATGACGCACGCCGGCTCCGCGAACTCCGCCACGGTTTCGTAGGCGGCGTCGGTGTCGTTGAGGTTGTTGTAGCTCAGCGCCTTGCCCTGGAGCTGGCGCCCGGTGGCGACGCCGGGGCGCGCGCCGTCGCGGCCCACGGTGGCGTAGAAGGCCGCCTGCTGGTGCGGGTTCTCGCCGTAGCGCAGCGTTTGCTGCCGACGGCCGGCGAACGAGATTTCGCGCGGCCAGGTCAGCCCCGCGCGCTGGGCCGTCCACTCCGCCACGGCGGCGTCGTAGGCGGCGGTGTGGGCGAAGGCGTCGGCGGCGAGGCGCCGGCGCAGCTCGGCCGGCACGGCGCCGGCGTTCGCCTCCATGCCGGCGCAGACGACCTCGTAGTCGTCGGGGCTGGTGACGACGGTGACGCGGTCGTGCGTCTTGGCCGCCGCGCGCACCATGGCGGGGCCGCCGATGTCGATCGTCTCGATGCATTCGGCGTCATCCGCGCCGCGCGCGACCGCCGCCTCGAAGGGGTAGAGGTTCACCGCCAGCAGATCGATCGCGGGGATGCCGTGCTCGGCCAGCGCGGCCGCGTCGTCCGCGTGGTCCGCGCGCGCCAGCAGCCCGCCGTGGATGCGCGGGTGCAGCGTCTTCACGCGCCCGTCCATGATCTCGGGGAACTCGGTGACGGCCGAGACGTCGGTGACGGGCAGCCCCGCTTCGCGCAGGGCGCGCGCGGAGCCGCCGGTGGAGAGCAGCTCCACCCCCTGCTGGCTGAGAAAGCGGGCGAAATCGACCAGACCGCGCTTGTCCCACACGGACAGAAGCGCACGGCGAACGGGCTGCGTGTCGGCCATGACGGCGCCTCGCGCTGACGGACGGATGCAGGCGGTTGGTAGAGCCGCAGGCAGGGGCGGTCAAGGCGGAGCCCAAGGATTCGACACCGACCCGAGCTGGTGTCGGATTGCCGCCGGCGTGGCTCATCCGCCCGACGGCGACGTCCAAACCTTCGCGCCCGCCAACCCTGAGGTCGGCGGGCGCTTCAACGTGAGAAACCCATCCGGTTCGGCGCGACGTCGGTGTCGAGAGACGAATGGGTTCGACCTGCCAACAGGTCGTGAGAGACCCATTCATCTCGACGGAACGCCGGTTTCGAATGATAGAGGGGATTAAACACCCTCGAGTTTACGCCGGTGTCGAGTGACAGATGGGATTAAACTGCCACAGTTTACCCGCCGACCCGAAGGCCGGCGGGTATCCGGGCTTGAGAAACCCATTCGCTTCGACGTTACGCCGGTGTCGAGTGACACACGTTTCCAAAGATCATCTTTGGTTAAAGTTCGTCGGCGAAGGATTTGTTGATGTCGCGAGCGGCTTGGCCGAACCAGGCGTGCTTGGACATGTCGGGGCTGTACTTGCTGGCCTCGGGGCGGCGGCCCAGGGCCTCGGCCATGGAGCGCAGCAGGTGGGGCTGGCAGCCGCAGCACAGGCCGAAGTAGTCGACGCCCGCCTCGTGCGCCTGGCGCGTGAAGTCCTCGACCTCGTAGCGATTGCAGAGGAAGGGATCGAGGGCAGTGGGGAAGGGACGGCCTTCCGGCACGTGGTGCGGGCACACGTGGTCGCGCAGCGCCATGAAGGTGGGCTCTTCCTCGTTGGTGCGGTAGGGCACCGGAACGGCGGCGACGTGGCCGGAGCACTTTTGCCGGACTTCCTTGATGGTTTCCAGCATGGTCCAGGGGCCGCGCATGCAGTTCAGGCCCACGACGTCGGCGCCGGCGTCCTCCAGCTTCTTGCAGGCGTCGGGGAGGGTGTCGCCGTCGCGCGTGTGGGGCGCGCGGTGCATGGCCATGGTGACGACGGCCGGCAGGTTGTGCTTCTTGATGATGTCGAGGGCCATCTTGGCCTCGCCGGTCCAGGAGTAGGTTTCGGCGATGACCATGTCGGCGCCTTCCTCGGCGGCCCACTGAACCTGCTCCTCGAACATCTCGCGCGCTTCGCGCACGCTGTCCGGGTTTTCGGGGTCGTAGACGTTGCTGTTGCAGATGTTGCCGGCCAGCAGGGTGTCGGTTTCGCGGGCGACCTTGCGGGCGATGCGCAGGGCGTTGCGGTTCAGGGGCTCCAGCTTGTCCTCCTTGCCCATGATCCGCATCTTTTCGCGCGTGCCGTTGTAGGTGAAGGCCTGCTGGATGTCGGAGCCGGCGTGGGTGAAGTCGCGGTGGACCTGCTCCATGACCTCGGGGTGGTCCAGGACGACCTCCGGCACGAAGCTGCCGGCCTGGAGGTAGCCGCGGCGCTCCAGCTCGAAGAGGTAGCCCTCGGCGCACACCACGGGGCCCTCGTTGAGGCGCTCGAGCAGCCCGCGCGTGGTGCCGGTGTTCTGGGAATCGGCCATCGTCGTCTGTCCCTTTGTCTCAGGCGGGGTGGTGGCGGCGTTCCGCCGCGGGGTTTCGCGACCATCGCGCGTATTCGCGCGCGCGTGTGTTTGGAGCATGCTTCGCACTCGGGGTGTGCGCTGTCAATCGCCCGGGCGCGGCGCTTGAAACGGGGCGCGAAGCCGCGGCTTCACGCGGCTTTGCCGGCGTCCCACATGGGGCGTTCATGCATCAGCGCCCGGGGGGAGCCTCCGCCATGCCCGAGTTCGACGACGCCGCCAGCTTCTGGGACGCCAAGTACGCGGACGAGCGTTATCATTTCGGAACCGAACCGAACGCCTTCCTGGCGCGGGAGGCGTGGCGCCTGCTGTCCGGCGCGCGGGTGTTGGCGGTGGCCGACGGCGAGGGGCGCAACGGCGTCTGGCTGGCCGAGCGGGGCATGGATGTGGTGAGCGTTGACGTTTCCCCGCGCGCGACGGCGAAGGCGCGGGCGCTGGCCGGCGCGCGCGGCGTTTCGCCCGAGATCCACAACGCGGCCGTGGAAACCTTCGACATGGGCGAGGCGGCGTTCGACGCGGTGGTGGCGATCTTCATCCAGTTCGCGCCGCCGGGCACGCGCGAGGACCTGTTCCGGCGCATGGTGCGGGCGCTCAAGCCGGGCGGGCTGCTGTTCCTGCATGGCTACCGGCCGGAGCAGGTCGACTACGGCACCGGCGGGCCGCCCTACCCGGAGCACATGTACACGGAAGCGCTGCTGCGCGAACAGTTCGCCGGCCTCGAATGGCTGCATTTTGCGGCGTACGACGCCGAGGTGCGCGAGGGCCCGGGCCACGCGGGCCTGTCGGCGCTGATCGAGCTGGTGGCGCGGAAGCCGGGGGACGCCTAATCCGCGTCCGGCTCCGTGAACGAGGGCTTCAGACGCTCGATAAGCGCGTCGGCGGCGTACGCGTTGGGTTGGTCGGCGGGCTTGGGGCCGTCGCGGACGACGATGTTGGCGTAGGCCGCGTAGCGGTCGATCGGGCGCGCCGTGCTGGTGGTGATGCCGCCACCGAAACCGTAGGGGTCGTGGAAGCGGTGGAAGCCCGTGCGCGTGAAGCCGCTGAAGCTCGACCGGTAGGTCGTGGCGCGTTCGACATCCCGGTTCACGACGATGAAGTGCTCCCCGCCGGCGCGCTTGGTGATCTCCGCCGCGCGCAGCAGCAGGCCATTGGCCACGCGCTCGCGCGGGGTCATGGCATTGCCGGTGAAGGTCACGCGGTAGCGGCCGGGCTCCAGCTCCTGCTCGCTGTAGCCGTCGCCGCCGTTGGCGGGCTGGTAGGGCGTCGGTTGGGCGCAGGCGGCCAGCGCCAGCATCCCGGCGACGAGACAGACACCGCGCATCCACATGGCTTGCGACCCCGAACCGTCCTGCAAGGGGATATGGGGCCGTGGGCGCGGCCGGCCAACGATGGCGGCGTCAGCCCGCGCTGTCCCAGCGGGCGTAGACGGCGGAGGAAAGCACGCGCCCGGCCCCGTCGCGCGCGCCCATCTCGCCGCTGGTGATCGCGCCCGGCAGGCCGTCGAGCGCCGCCGCCAGCGCGGTGTGCAGGCTCACGCTGGACAGGCGGATGGCGTAGACCGTGGCGACGAGGCCGAGCGCGTCCGGCGTCAGCGCGTCGCGGCACAGGCCCAGCAGCTCGCCCAAATCGTCGTAGAGGCGCCAGACCTCGCCCTTGGTGCCGCGGCCGTACTTGGGCGGGTCGAGCAGGATGACGTCGTACTGCCGGCCCCGGCGCACCTCGCGCTTCAGGAACTTGCGCGCGTCGTCGCAGATCCAGCGGATGGGCGCGTCCTCCAGGCCGGCGCGGTGCTGGTTGGCGTTGGCCCAGGTGATCGCCTTCTTCGAGGCGTCCAGGTGGGTGACGTGCGCGCCCGCCCGCGCCGCCACCAGCGAGGCGACGCCGGTGTAGGCGAAGAGGTTGAGCACCGACACCGGCCGCCCGGCACCGGCGATGCGCGCGGCCAGCCAGTCCCAGTGGACGGCCTGCTCGGGAAAGACGCCCAGGTGGCGGAAGGCGGTGAAGCCGGCGTCGAAGGCCACGCCGGCGTAGGTCATGGGCCAGGTGGCGGGCACATCGGGGCGGGCGTATTGCCAGCGCACCGTGCTGTCCTCGCCGCCCTCGAACCAGGCGTCGGCGGCCCGCCACGCGCTGTCGTCCAGCGCCGGGCGCCAGATGGCCTGCGGCTCGGGACGGATGACCGTGACGACGCCGTACCGTTCCAGTTTGCGCCCGCCGCCGCTGTCGAGCAATTCGTAGTCGCGCCAGCCGTCGGCGACCAGGAGCGTGGGATCGGGGGTCACGGGCCGGCCCTCCGCCGATCGACTTCGTAGAGCAGCAGCGCGGTGGCCACGCCCACGTTCAGGGATTCGGCGCGTCCGTGCAGGGGGATGCGCACGGCCTGATCGCACGCGGCCGTGTGCTCGGCCGGGATGCCTTCGTGCTCGTCGCCCACCAGCAGGAACACGGGGCCGGGGTAGGCGGCGGCGCGGTAATCGGTGCGCGCGTGCATCGCCGTCGCCACCAGGCTGCCGCCCTGCCCCCGGCGCCAGCGGGTGAACGCGCGCCAGCGGCAGCGCACCAGGCGCTGGGCGAAGATGGCGCCGGTGGAGGCGCGCACGGCCTCGGGCGCGAAGGGGTCGCAGGTCTCGCCCAGGGCGATGACGCCGCTCGCCCCCGCCGCCTCGGCGGAGCGGATGATGCCGCCGACGTTGCCGGGATCGCGCAGGCCGTCCAGCACCACCCAGGTGCGGGCCGCCTCGCGCGGCAGGTCGTCGAGCTGCTGCCAGGGCTGCGGCAGCACGCCCACCGCGCCCGGCGGGTTCTCGCGCCCGACCAGCTTGGCGAGCACGGCCTCGGTCGCCTCCATCACCTCGCCGCCGGCGTTGCGGCACGCCGTTTCCAGCGCGCGCCCCGGTCCGGTGTCGCGCGTGTCGGGATGGATGACGAGGGTTTCCAGGCGGTGGCCGCAGTCGAGCGCCTCCTGAAGCATGCGCTCCCCGGCGGCCATGAAGCGGCCCGTGGTGCGGCGCTGCTTCTTGTACGCGAGCGCGCGCACGGCCTTGATGGCCGTGTTGGCGGGCGAGGTGACGCGCTTGACGGGAGCGGGACGGGCCATGGCGCGCGGATTTGGCCGCCGTCCGCGCGGTGGGTCAAGAACGCTGCACAGCCAATATGGTGCGGCAGCTATTTGAATGGGCCATCCCCCGCTGGCTTGCGCGCCCGTGGGACGCAAGCCATCTCCCCCTTCCAAATGGAAGGGGGAGACACAGCGGGGGTTGGCGCCGAACCAGGATGTCGGCCGGTCAGTCGTCCAGCAGGAAGGTCACGTTCACGGTCGCGCGGTATTCCGTGATGCGCCCGCTCTCGACCTTGGCTTTCTGGGAGACGACCTCGACGCCCGAGATGTTGCGCAGCGTTTTGCTGGCGCGAGCGACCGCCTTGTCGATGGCGTCCTGAAAGCTGGTGCTGGACGCGGCCGTGAGTTCGGTGATGCGGGCAACGGCTTCCATGGCAACCTCCCCAGGGTGTCGCGGGTTTTGTCTTGTGGGCTACGGGTCGGCACGATACGCCTCGCCGGGGCGCCGCCCCATTCCCATCCCGGGGTAGAGCCAGGGGGTTGCATGCGTGCCAAGGTCGCCGTGCTCGGCGGGCTGCTGGCGCTGGCCGCGGCCGGCTGTTCGCCCGAGCCCTTCGATTCCAACGCCCAGTGGCGCCCGGGCGGAACCGGCGCCATCACGAGTTACGCCGGCGGCGCGCAGCCCGAGCCAACCGGCGCCGCCGCGACCAAGCCGGCCGACGGGGACGGGGCGCAGGACGGCGAGAACCCCTGGGCCGCACCGCCGAGCAACCCGGTCGTGCAGGTGTGCTACGGCGACCTCGTGAACGCGGCCTCCGCCGTCGCCAACAAGGCGCACGAGCTGTGTCCGGACGGCACCCGCTCGGTGAAGCGCATCGGCACCGGCAGCTTCTGGAGCGGCTGCCCCCTGCTCCAGCCCAAGCGCGCCACCTTCCGCTGCGTGACGGAGACGGGCGGCAAGGCGCGGACGGGGTAGCCCCGACGGGCCAACGCTTCGCGAAAACGGATATTTTCGGCGGTGCGGCGATCCATCGCAGCGGTGGGCACGTATTTCGGGACACAACGATTGCAAGCCCGGAACGGAGCCCCGCCATGCGCATCGACGAGCGCCCCGAATACGCGCAGAAACCCGCCCCCGTCACCGCCACCGCGGACGAAACCGTGGCCGCCGCCGTGCGGCGGATGTCGGATCACAACTACGGCGCCGTCATGGTGGTGGATGGCGACGGCGCCATGGCCGGCATCATGACCGAGCGCGATCTCATGAAGCGCGTCGTGAACGAGGGCCGCGATCCCAACACCACGCGCGTGGGCGATGTCATGACGCCGCAGGTGCGCGTCGCGCGGGCGGGTGACGAGGTTGTGGACTGGCTGCGCCAGATGTCCAACGAACGCTTCCGCCATGTGCCGGTCGTCGACGACGACGGCCGCCCGCTGAAGATGATGTCGCAGGGCGACTTCGTTTCCTACACGTGGCCGGAGCTGTGGCAGCAGGTCCGCACCAAGGCGCTGACCACGCTCGCGCCGGTCACCCAGGTCGGCATCATCGTCGCCGGCGTGCTGGTCTATGCCCTGCTCGTCCCCGTGGTGTTCGGGGTGATCTGAAGCGGGGCGGCGCGGCGGTTCAGACCGGCTCGGTGATCGGCACGGCCGGTGAGCCGAAGATGTATCAGCGGGAGCGCGGCAGGGTTCTTTCTCCTTGAGGAGAAAGACAGAATGAGGCGCTGCCTTGCGCTCTTTGGGTGCTCTGTATCAGACCGGCTCGCCCAGCTCCATCCGCCACTCCGCGCGAACCTCGGCGTCATCCTCGACGGCGAGGCGGCGCCGGGCCTCCTGCTCGACCGTCCGGGCGTCGGCCAAGCGCGCCAGCGCCCACACGGCCATGGCGCGCACCAACGCGCTGTTGTCGTCCAGGCGGGCGCGCACCTCGGGAACGAGCGCCGGCTGGCCCGAGTTGCCGATGGCGATCAGGACGTTGCGCACGAAGCGGTTGCGGCCCAGGCGCTTGATGGGGCTGGCGGAAAAGACCTGCCGGAAGCCGGCGTCGTCCAGGTTCACCAGATCGCGCAGGCGCGGGGCGCGCAACTCCACCCGGCCCCAGAGCGCCGTTTCGTCCGTGGGCTTGGCGAACTTGTTCCACGGGCACACGGCGAGGCAGTCGTCGCAGCCGTAGATGCGGTTGCCCATGGGCGCGCGGAACTCGCGCGGAATATGGCCCTTGTGCTCGATCGTCAGGTAGGAGATGCAGCGCGTCGCATCCAATCGATACGGGGCCGGAAAGGCGTTCGTGGGGCAGACGTCCAGGCACCGCCGGCAGGAGCCGCAGTGATCCCCCTCCGGCGCGTCCGGCTCCAGGTCGAGGTCGGTGAAGACCTCCCCCAGGAAGAGCCACGAGCCGAGGGGGCGCGAGACGAGATTGGTGTGCTTGCCCTGCCAGCCCACGCCCGCGCGCTCGGCCAGCGGCTTTTCCATGACGGGCGCGGTGTCGACGAAGACCTTCACCTGCGCGCCCAGGGTCTCGTGCATCCAGCGCGCCAGGCGCTTGAGGCGCTTCTTGACGAGGTCGTGGTAGTCGCGGTTCTGCGCGTAGACCGAGATGGCGCCGCGGTCCGGCAGCTCCAGCACCGTCAGCGGGTTGTGCGCCGGCCCGTAGTTGAGCCCCAGCACCACCACCGAGCGCGCGTCGTCCCACAGCGCGCGCGGATGCTCGCGCCGTTCGGCCGTGTCCGCCAGCCAGCCCATGTCGCCGTGGTGCCCGCGCGCCAGATAGGCGTGCAGGTTCTCGCGCGCCTGCTCGCCGAGGTCGGCCTCGGTGAAGCCGACGGCGTCGAAGCCCAGCTCCAGCGCCTGGGTACGGATGGCGGCCTTGGGGTCGGTGTCAGCCATGACACTGGGGATGTGGCGGCATGATCGCGGCCGTGTCGAGAGGTGGATGCCGTCGATGGTGCACGGTTTTTTCATTGGGTGGGATCGGGGCATTGTCCTCGCAGCGCTGTGCTCGCCCCAAACCGTCGTGGCCGCACCGAGCCTGCCACCTGACCCCGTTCAGGTGGTCACGGCCACCCACGCTCAAACATCTCCTTCGGCGGTGAAGCGGATCGCTGCCTCCCGTGACGTGGATGCGCGTGACGGAGCACGCGCATGACGGTTCGGGGATGACGCCAGTGGCGGTGCCCTAGCCCCGACCCCGATACGGCTGCACGCCCGGCTCCGGCAGCCACAGCCCGGCGGGCGGTTCGCCCGACTGGTAAAAGATGTCGATGGGGATGCCGCCGCGCGGGTACCAGTAGCCGCCCAGGCGCAGCCACACGGGGTTGGCGGCGGCCATGAGGCGCTTGGCGATGCCGACGGTGCACGCCTCGTGAAACGCGCCGTGGTTGCGGAAGCTGTGCAGGTAGAGCTTGAGCGCCTTGCTCTCCAGCAGGTGCCGGTCGGGCACGTAGTCGATGACGAGGTGCGCGAAGTCCGGCTGGCCCGTGATGGGGCAGAGCGAGGTGAACTCCGGGCAGGTGAAGCGCACCAGATAGGTCTCGTCCGGGTGCGGGTCGGCCACGACGTCCAGCACGGCGTCCTCCGGCCGCGCCGGGATGCCGCTCGCCCGGCCGAGATGCGACGGCTCGTCCGTGCTCATGCCTTGGCCTCCATGGGCGCGATGTCGCCCGCCGCCTGTTCGGCGCGGATGCGCGCGGCCTCGTCCGCCAGCGCACCGGCCGCGATCGCGTCGCGCAGGCGGTGCATGAGCGTCTGGTAGAAGAAGACGTTGTGCTCCGTCAGCAGCATGGGGCCCAGCATCTCGCCCGCGCGGATCAGGTGGTGGAGGTAGGCGCGCGAGAAGGTGCTGCACACCCCGCAGCCGCACGCGGGGTCGAGCGGGCGCGGGTCGCGGCGGTGGCGGGCGTTGCGGATGTTGACCGCGCCGCCGTGCGTGAAGGCCTGCGCCGTGCGGCCCGAGCGCGTGGGCAGCACACAGTCGAAGAGGTCGATGCCGCGCTCCACCGCGCCCACGATGTCCAGCGGCCGGCCCACCCCCATGAGGTAGCGCGGCTTGGCCTCGGGCAACTCGGGCACGGTGACGTCCAGCACGCGGAACATCTCGGCCTGCCCCTCTCCGACCGCGAGCCCGCCGACGGCGTAGCCGGGGAAATCCATCCCGGTCAGCGCATGGGCCGACTCGCGGCGCAGGTCGTCGTGCATCCCGCCCTGGACGATGGCGAACAGCCCGTAGCCCGCGCGCTCGCGGAAAGCCGCGCGGCAGCGCTCCGCCCAGCGCAGCGAGAGCTGCATGGAGTCGGCGACCTCGTCGCGCGGGCGCCCGGCGGCGGGGCATTCGTCCAGCTGCATGGCGATGTCGGCGTCCAGCAGGTCCTGGATCTCCACCGCGCCTTCGGGGGTCAGCTCGTGCTTGCTGCCGTCGATGTGCGAGCGGAAGCGCACGCCGCGCTCGTCGATCTTCCGCAGCTTCGCCAGCGACATGACCTGGTAGCCGCCGCTGTCGGTCAGGATGGGCCCGGGCCAGGCCATGAAGCGGTGCAGACCGCCCAGCTCGGCCACCGTCTCCGCGCCCGGGCGCAGCATCAGGTGGTAGGTGTTGCCCAGCACCATCTGCGCGCCCGTCGCCGCGACGTCCTGCGGGCGCATGGCCTTCACCGTCGCGGCCGTGCCCACGGGCATGAAGGCCGGGGTGTCCACGCGGCCGTGCGCGGTTTCGACCACGCCGCGCCGCGCCGCGCCGTCGCGCGCCTGAAGTTGGAAGCCGATGCTCACGCCGCCGCCTCCTGCCGGTGCAGGAAGCAGGCGTCGCCGTAGGAGTAGAAGCGGTAGCCCGCCGCCTTGGCGTGGGCGTAGGCGGCCTGCATGCGCGCGGTGCCCGCGAAGGCGCACACCAGCATGAAGAGCGTGGAGCGCGGCAGGTGGAAGTTGGTCATCAGGCAGTCCACGGCCTTGAAGCGGTAGCCGGGGAGGATGAAGAGGTCGCTCTCGCCGGCAAAGGGGTGGACCGTGCCATCATCCGCCGCCGCCGTTTCCAGCAGGCGCAGCGCCGTCGTGCCCACGGCGACGACGCGCCCGCCCGCCGCGCGCGTAGCGTTGACCGCCTCGGCCGTTCCGGCATCGAGATGACCGTGTTCCGCGTGCATGGGGTGCTCGCGCGGGTCGTCGCTTTTGACCGGCAGGAAGGTGCCCGCGCCCACGTGCAGCGTCACGCCCGCCCGGCGCACACCGCGCGCGTCCAGCTCGGCGAGCAGGCGGTCGGTGAAGTGCAGCCCCGCCGTCGGCGCCGCCACCGCGCCCGGCTCGCGCGCGAAGACGGTCTGGTAGTCGTCCCGGTCGGCTTCGTCCGGGCCCTCGGGGCGGTCGATGTAGGGCGGCAGGGGCGTTTGCCCCACCTCCTCCAGCGCCTCGCGCAGGGCCGCGCCGCCGCGGTCGAAGCGCAACGTGACCTCGCCGCCGTCGCGGGCCAGGACCTCGGCGGACAGCGTATCACCCGCGTGGACGGTGTTGCCGGGGCGCAGGCGCTTGGCGGGCCGGGCGAAGACGTGCCAGACGGCGTCGTCCTCCGGGTCGGGCTTGTGCAGCGTCAGGCCCACGCGCGCCTCGCCGCGCCGCACGGTCAGTTGCGCCGGGATGACGCGCGTGTCGTTGAACACCAGCAGGTCGTCGGGGCCGAGCAGCTCGGGCAACGCGCGCACCGTGCGGTCGTTGAGTCCGTCCGCGCGCACCTCCAGCAGGCGCGCGCTGTCGCGCGGCCGCGCCGGGCGCTGGGCGATGAAGTGCTCGGGAAGCTCGAAGTCGAAGTCGCTGGTCTGCACGCGCCGCCCCGCGCTGCTGGTTGCCGCCGCCGACTGCGGTGGTGGCCGGCGGATAGCACGCGCGCGCGGCGAACCCAAGCATCCACGGGAGTCGCACGGATCGGCGCCGCCGCGCGGCGCGGTCAGGCCGCGCTGGCCTCCGCGCTTTCGGCGGCGGGGAGCGTGACCGTCACGCGGGTGCCCGCGCCCGGCGCGCTGTCCACGTGCAGCTCGCCGCCCAGTGTGCGGGTAAGCTGCTTGGCGATGGGCAGGCCCAGGCCCGTGCCCTCGGTCGGCGCGCTGAAGGGGTGACCGGGCTGGCCGAAGGGCTCCAGCGCGCGCGGGATCTCGGCCGGGTCCATGCCCGGTCCGGTGTCGGCGACGGTGATGGTTACGCCGTCGCTGCCGGGCGTTGCGCGCAGCACGATCGCGCCGCCTTCCCCGGTGAACTGCACCGCGTTCGTCGCCAGGTTCAGCAGGATGCGGCGCAGCGCCGTCTCGTCGGCGTGGGCCGGCGGCAGGGTGTCCGCGGCCTCGACGCGCAGATCCTGGTTCGCCAGCCGCGCGCGCTCGCGCACCATGCGGGCGACACGCTGGACCACCGGCGCGACCGCCACGGGGCCGGGGTCGAAGCTCGCCAGCCCGGCTTCGGCGCGGCTCAGGTCCATCAGGGTGTCGATGACGGAGAGCAGGTAGCGCCCGCTGTCCAGAATGTCCTGGCCGTAGGTGCGGTGGTTCGCCTGCACGACCGCCGCCATCGCCGGGTCGGCGAGGATCTCGGCGAAGCCGACGATGGCGTTGAGCGGCGTGCGCAGCTCGTGGCTGACGTTGGCCAGGAAGCGGCTCTTGGCGTGGCTGGCGGCCTCCGCGCGCTCCTTCTCGGCGTGCAGGGCCTCCATGACCGCGCGGCGCTCCTGCTCGGCCTGGCGGCGGCGGCTGATGTCGCGGACGACGGCGCCGAACTTCATCTCGCCGTCCTCCAGCCAGCTCGTGACCGCCAGCTCGATCGGAAATTCCGTGCCGTCGCGGTGCAGCGCCGTCATCTCCAGTTGCTGCCCGGCCAGGCGCGAGCGGCGCTCGCGGGCCACGCGCGCCATGCCCGCCTCGTGCGCGGCGCGGTAGCGCGCCGGCATGAGGTCGCTGAGCCGGCGGCCCACGGCGTCGTCGGCCGAGCGCCCGAACATCTGCGCCGCGCCGGGGTTCCAACTGGTGATACGCCCGCTCAGGTCCGCGGTGATGACGCCGTCCCGCGTCATCTCGACGAAGGCGTTCAGGGCACGGGCCTCGCCCACCGTGGACCCGCCCCCGGGTTCGGCGGGAACCTCGGCCGTGGCGTCGGGATCGGGCGCCACGGTGAAGACCGCGCCGCCGGCATCGGGCCCGGGCGCGGCATCAACGCGAACGGGGTGAACCGTGCCGTCGCGGGCGTCGGCGTGGCTGTGCCAGCCGTGCACCGTTTCTCCCGAGCCAGCGCGCCGGTGCAGGGCGCACCAGGCGTCCCCGGCGACGCCGTCCAGGAAGGGCAGCGGCATGCCGCGCAGCGTCGCCGCGGACCAGCCGAAGAGCCGTTCGGCGGCGGCGTTCCAGGCCACCACCCCGCCCGTGGCGTCGACCTGGATGAGCGCGTCGGGGGCGGCCTGCACGAGCCGGTCGCCGTCGGGCGTGGGCTGAGCGGACGCCGAGGCGGCGGCGCTGCGCACGCGGATCTGTTCTTCCGCGAGCTTCGCCAGCTCGCGCAGCAGCGACAGCTCGGCCTCCGACAGCGGCGCCCGCGGCGTGTCATCGATGAGGCAGAGCGTGCCCAGCTTTTCGCCCGTGGCCGCGCGCACCGGGGCGCCGGCGTAGAAGCGGATGTGCGGCTCGCCCGTGACCAGGGGGTTGTCGGCGAATCGCGGGTCCACGCGCGCATCCGGGACGACCATGATGCCGTCCTGCTGGATCGTGTGCGCGCAGAAGGCGTGCTCGCGCGGTGTCTCAGCCGCGTCCAGGCCGATGCACGCCTTGAACCACTGGCGTTCGGCGTCGATCAGGGAAACCAGCGCGATGGGCACGTCGAACAGCCGTGCGGCCAGGCGCGCCACCTGGTCGAAGGCCGGTTCGGCCGGGGTGTCGAGAAGCTGGGTGTCGGCGAGCGCAGCGAGTCGGCTGGTTTCGTCGGTCATCGCTGGGTCCGCTGTGGTCCTCGGCGACACCGGCGGATACACCATTCGGCGACCAAAAACCACTCAAAATTGCACCAATGGGTTGCATCGGGCCGGCCGTGTCAGCCCGCCCCGGCGGCGGGCAGGGCGACACGGACGCGGGTGCCTTCGGCGGGGGTGCTGTGGACGGTCAGCGTTCCGCCCTTGGTTTCCGCCAGCTGCTTGGCGAGCGGCAGGCCCATGCCCGTCCCCTCCTGCGCGCTGTTGCGGATCGTCCAGCTGGCCGAAGGCCTCCAGCGCCTTGGGGATGTCCTCGGCGCGCATGCCGGTGCCGGTGTCGGCCACGGTGAAGACGACGGTGCCGTCCTTGGGAATGGCCGCTTTGTGTCACGCGATCCATCCCGGCCTCGTGCGCGGCGCGGTAGCGTTCCGGCATGAGGTCGCTCAGCGACGGCCCGACGGCCTCGGCGGCGGGATAGCCGAGGATCAGGGCGGCGCCGCGGTTCCAACTCGTCACCCGGCCGCTGCTGTCGGCCGTGATGACGGCGTCCTGCGTCGTCTCCACGAAGGCGTGGAGCTGGTGCGCGGCCGCGCCGGGGATCATGTCGCCCCCGGTATGATCGGCGCCGAGGGTCAGCGGCTCGGGGCCGAAGTGGTGGCGCGGTTCGCTGTCGATGATGCACAGCGTACCCAGCTTGGCGCCCAGCGAGGTGCGGAGCTGCGCGCCCGCGTCGAAGCGGATGTGCGGCTCGCCCGTGACCAGGGGATTCTCGGCGAAGCGCGGGTCGGCACAGGCGTCCGGCACGACGAAGACGGCATCGTGCTGGATGGCGTGGGCGCAGAAGGCGTGCTCGCGCGGGTATTCGCTGCAATCCAGCCCCACGTGCGCCTTGAACCACTGGCGCTCGGCGTCGACCAGGGACACCAGGGCGATGGGGGTGCGGAACAGCCGCGCCGCCACGCGGGTGACGTGGTCGAACGCCGGTTCGGCCGCCGTGTCCAGGATGTTGGCGTCGAAGAGTTCCGGCAGGCGCCGGGTCTCGTCGTCGGTCATGGGCGGCACGGGTCGCGCTGATGCATCGTTTGGAGAACCATATCACCCGGCGCTGAACAGGGGATTAATTGGTTACGCGCCCGAGGGCAATGCTGGATGCCCGGATCGGGGCCCGGGCATGACGCAGAGGACGACGAAGGCGCGCGGCACGCTGACAGGCGTGCACGGTGCCGACATGCCGGAAAATTCAGTCCGGCGGCATGCCGCGCTGTCGCACAGGGATGCGGATGGAATGAAACGTCCAAACGTTTACCCGCCGACCCGAAGGCTGGTGGGTGTGAGAGCTAGAGGGACCCATTCATCGCCGCGAGATGCCGGTGTCGAATGACGAATGGGATTAAACACCCACGTGTTTACCCGCCGACCCGGAGGCCGGCGGGTATGTTGGAATTGAGAAAACCGTCCATTTCGGCGTGACGCTGGTGTCGAAAGACATACGCGATTGACAGCTTCAGCTCGCGCGCCAGCGGCGCGCTAACACGCTCGTGTTTATTCGGTGAGGTCTTCCCAGAATTCCTTGATCTTGGAGAAGAAGCCCTCGGAGTTGGGGCTGGTTTTTTCGCCGGTGCTTTCCTCGTCGAACTGGCGCAGCAGCTCCTTCTGGTTCTTGGAGAGGTTGCGCGGCACTTCGACGTCCACCTCGACGTACATGTCCCCGCGCCGTTCGGTGCGCAGGATGGGCATGCCCTTGCCCTTGAGGCGGAACTGCTGGCCGGGCTGCGTGCCCTCGGGCACGGAGATGCGGGCGCGCGAGCCGTCGATGGCCGGCACCTCGATCTGCCCGCCGAGCGCGGCGGTGGTCATCTTGATGGGCACGCGGCAGTAGATGTTGGCGCCGTCGCGCTCGAAGATGCGGTGGGGCTCGATGCCCAGGAAGATGTAGAGGTCGCCGGAGGGCGCGCCGCGCATGCCGGCCTCGCCCTCGCCGGCCAGGCGGATGCGGGTGCCGTCCTCGACGCCGGCGGGGATGGAGACCTGGAGCGTGCGCTCCTCCTGCCGGCGGCCGGCGCCCTGGCAGGTCTTGCACGGGCGGTCGATGACCTGGCCCTGGCCGCCGCAGGCGGGGCAGGTGCGCTCGATGGTGAAGAAGCCCTGCTGGGCGCGCACGCGGCCGTCACCCTGACAGGTGCCGCAGGTGGTGGGCTTGGAGCCGGGCTCGGCGCCGGAGCCCTCGCAGGTCTCGCAGGTGGTGGCGGCGGGGACGCGGATCTCGGTGTCCTTGCCCCAGAAGGCGTCTTCCAGGGAGATTTCCATGTCGTAGCGCAGGTCCGCGCCGCGTCCGCGCTGCCGGCCGCGGCGGCCGCCCATCATGTCGCCGAACATCTCCTCGAAGATGTCGCCGAAGCCGCCCATGCCGCCCATGCCGGCGCCGCCGAAGCCGCCGCCCATGCCGCCGCCCTGCTCGAAGGCGGCGTGGCCCATGCGGTCGTAGGCGGCGCGCTTGTCGTCGTCGCCCAGGACCTCGTAGGCCTCGCCGATTTCCTTGAACTTCTGCTCGGCCTCGGCGTCATCCGGGTTGCGGTCCGGATGGTACTTCATGGCCAGCTTGCGGTAGGCCTTCTTGATCTCGTCCTTGCTGGCGCCCTTGGAGACGCCGAGCATCTCGTAATAGTCCTGCTTTTCAGCCATTACGCCGACCTGCGCGCTGTTCCTGGCGTGAGCGAAGTCGTCTCAGCGGCCCTGTTGTCGCATACAATGATGAAGCGGCCCTGAATCTCCCGGTGCGGACGCCGGGCGCGGGCCCCTGGAAATACCGCGAAGCGGGCGGGCGCCCCTGGCACCCGCCCGCTCCGGCCTGGCGTGGCGGCCGTCCCTTACTGGGACTGGCTGCCGCCCTTCTGGTTCTCGTCGACTTCCTCGAAGTCGGCGTCGACGACGCCCTCGTCCTGGCTCGAGGACTGGCTCTCGCCGCCGGCCGAGGCGCCGTCGCCGCCGGCCGCCGCGCCGGCCGCGTCCTCGCCGCCCTGGGCGTTGCGGTACATGGCCTCGCCGAGCTTCGAGGAGACCTGGGACAGGGCCTCGGTCTTGGCCTTAATGTCCTCCAGATCCTCGTTCTCCACCGCGGTGCGCAGGGCGGAGACGGCGTTCTCCACCTCCTGCTTGTCCTCGGCGGAGACGTTCTCGCCGACCTCGCTCAGCGTCTTCTCGGTGGTGTGGATCAGGCCCTCGGCCTGGTTCTTGGCGTCCACCAGCTCGCGCTTCTTGCGGTCCTCCTCGGCGTGGGCCTCGGCGTCCTTGACCATCTGCTCGATGTCTTCCTCCGAGAGCCCGCCGGAGGCCTGGATGCGGATCGCCTGCTCCTTGCCGGTGGCCTTGTCCTTGGCCGAGACGTTGACGATGCCGTTGGCGTCGATGTCGAAAGTGACCTCGATCTGCGGCACGCCGCGCGGGGCCGGCGGGATGCCCACCAGGTCGAACTGCCCCAGCATCTTGTTGTCCTGGGCCATCTCGCGTTCACCCTGGTAGACGCGGATGGTCACGGCGGTCTGGTTGTCCTCGGCCGTGGAGAAGGTCTGGGACTTCTTGGTCGGGATCGTGGTGTTGCGCTCGATCAGCTTGGTCATCACGCCGCCGAGCGTCTCGATGCCCAGCGAGAGCGGCGTGACGTCGAGCAGCAGCACGTCCTTCACGTCGCCCTGGAGCACGCCGGACTGGATGGCCGCGCCCATGGCGACGACCTCGTCCGGGTTGACGCCCTTGTGCGGCTCCTTGCCGAAGAACTGCTTCACCTGCTCCTGGATCTTGGGCATGCGCGTCATGCCGCCGACCAGGATGATCTCGTCGATCTCGCCGGCGGACATCCCGGCGTCCTTGAGGGCCTGCTTGCACGGG
The DNA here is from genome assembly GCF_900100655.1 of Limimonas halophila. NCBI lineage: Bacteria > Pseudomonadati > Pseudomonadota > Alphaproteobacteria > Rhodospirillales > Rhodovibrionaceae > Limimonas > Limimonas halophila. Next base: position 4,717 of record NZ_FNCE01000007.1, on the reverse strand, counting down.
TCGATCGTGCGCTGGACGAGGTCCTCGACGAGGCTCTCCAGCTTGGCCCGCGTCAGCTTCATGTTGAGGTGCTTGGGCCCGGTCTGGTCCGCCGTGATGAAGGGCAGGTTGATCTCGGTCTGCTGGGCGCCGGACAGCTCGATCTTGGCCTTCTCCGCGGCCTCCTTCAGGCGCTGGAGCGAGAGCTTGTCCTGGCGCAGGTCGATGCCCTGCTCCTTCTTGAACTCGTCGGCCAGGTAGTCGATGAGGCGCTGGTCGAAGTCCTCACCGCCCAGGAAGGTGTCGCCGTTGGTGGCCTTCACCTCGAAGACGCCGTCGCCGATCTCCAGGATGGAGATGTCGAACGTGCCGCCGCCGAGGTCGAAGACGCCGACCGTGCCGGTCTGCTTCTTGTCCAGGCCGTAGGCGAGCGAGGCGGCCGTGGGCTCGTTGATGATGCGCTCGACCTCCAGGCCCGCGATGCGGCCGGCGTCCTTGGTGGCCTGGCGCTGGCTGTCGTTGAAGTAGGCGGGGACGGTGATGACGGCCTTCTCGACCGTCTCGCCCAGGTAGTTCTCCGCGGTTTCCTTCATCTTCTGCAGGATGAAGGCGGAGATCTGCGAGGGGCTGTACTTCTCGCCCTGCGCCTCGACCCAGGCGTCGCCGTTGTCGGCCTCGACGATCTTGTAGGGGACCTGATCCATGTCCTTCTTGGTCGTCGGATCGTCGAACCGGCGGCCGATGAGGCGCTTGATGGCGAACAGCGTGTTCGTGGGGTTGGTGACCGCCTGACGCTTCGCGGCCTGCCCGATCAGCCGCTCGCCCTCGTCGGTGAACGCGACCATCGAGGGCGTGGTGCGGTTGCCCTCGGCGTTCTCGATGACCTTGGCCTGCTGGCCTTCCATGACCGCGACACAGGAGTTCGTGGTGCCGAGGTCGATGCCGATGACTTTGCTCATGGCCTGTCTCTCTCCCTTTCAGCGAACGCGCCGGCGGCCTGTGCAAGCGCCGCCAGGGTCCCTGGTGATGGTCTGCTGTGGGGCGGCGATCGCCGGGGATCGCCCGCCCGCCGTGCTGGTCGCGAAGGCCGGCGGGCGCGCGCGAGGTGGTGGCCCGCCGGCACGTCCCGCCGCGCGAATTCCGTACGTTTCGCACGGCCATATAAGCACCCGCGTGACGCCATAAAGGGGGAGGCGGGTCAGAATCCCGATTTCGACGGAGCGGGCGGGCGCGCGGCCGCCACGCCCGGGGGAGGCGTCGGGCGCGCCGGCGCTTGGCTGCGGGCGGCGGGTGCGGCACGCTCGCGGGTCCCCGCAAGCCTGAGGACACGCACCATGGCCGACGGCAAGAACGGCGATCCCCGCCAGGAGCCCGTCTACGCGGGCATCCTCAACGCGCTGATGGCGACGGTGACGATCGCCGCCGTGATCTCGCTTTCCGGCGACCTCTACTTCGACAACGCCGCGATGAAGCACGGCGGCTTCGCCATCGCCATCGTCGCGGGCGTGACCTATTTCGGCTTCCGCATCTGGGGCAGCCACCGCGCCGAGCAGTGGCGCAAGGAGAAAGAGCGCCGCGAGCTGGCGCGTAGCGAGGATACCGACCCCGACTGACCGGACCGTGTGCGGCGGCGCTGGGACATCGTGACGCCGTGCGCGCCCGCCCGCGCGTGCTTAATCTCAAGGACCTGACGGCCAGTATGGATGGAGGTCCGCCGTGCCGCGTTTCGCCGCCCTCGCCCTGGCGCTGATGCTGCCCGCCGCCGCGCTCGCGCACTCGGCGAAGGAAGGGGCCATTCAGGCCGGCCACGCCTGGGCGCCGCCGGCGGCGGACGGCGCCACGATGGTGTTCGTGCCGCTGGCCAACGACGGCGACGCGCCGCGCGAACTGGTGCGCGTGACCACGCCCGTGGCAGCCGAAGCCTTCCTGCGCAACGGAACCGGTTCGGACGCGGAACGGCTTGAAAGCCTGCGCATCGACGCCGGCGGCTTTGCCAACTTGGCGCGCTGGCGCGAGCACATCCGCCTGACCGGGCTGACGCGCGCGCTGGGCAAGGGGGACCGCTTCCCGCTGACGCTGCACTTCGCCGACCAGCCGCCGCTGAAGCTCACCATCATCGTGGAAAGCCAGCCGGGTCACTGAAGGAACCGGCTACCCGCCGCCGAACACACGGCGAGCGCACACACGAGGTCAAATCCACGATGCTAGAACTCGGAATTCCGGTGAACGCGTTTTGTCTTAATTTAATCTGGGGCGATGTTGGTGGAGCCGACGGGACTTGAACCCGTGACCTCTACAATGCCATTGTAGCGCTCTCCCAGCTGAGCTACGGCCCCACCGAAGGGCACCGCGGCGGCTGGCGCCGCGGTGTGCTGGGATCGCGGGGAAACGCCCCGCTGCTAGCCCGGAACCTAGTCACCGTGAGCGGCGCTGGCAAGGGGCTTTTTGCGCCCGGATGTCAGGTTTCCGGGTCTTCCTCGCCGCTGACGACCTCGGACAGGTCCTGGTCGCCGGCCAGGGTGTCGTCCTCGCCGAGGACGTCGCTTTCCTCGGTGTCGTTGCCGGTGTCTTCCTCCAAGGGTTCTTCCTCGCCGGCGGCCTCGGCCTCCGGCTCGAGCTCCTCGGCTTCCGCCTCGGGCTCGGCGGCCGCAGCAGGCGCCGGGGCGGCAGCCGGCTGCTGGCTCTTGCGGGAGCGGCGACCCCCGCTGGCCGGACCCTCCGGCTCGAAGACCGCGCCGCAGTTCGGGCACGTGGGCTTGTCGCGGCGCAGGTCATAGAACTTCGTGCCGCAGGAGCGGCACTGACGCTTCTTGCCCCACTCGGGCTTCGCCACGGCGATCCCCCTCTCTCAGTGGTCGCGTCCCTTCCGGCATCGCCGGGGGTTCGGCGATTGCCACGCCCAGGCCAGCCCTGTCAAAAGGGAAATCGCTGGCTCAGCCCTTTCCCGCACGACGACGAGGATCACGCCGCATGGTCACCGGCCCGCGCGCCATGGCCGCCCGGCCGGGCGGTCCGCTGACCGGCACGCTCAGCGTGCCGGGCGACAAGTCCATTTCCCACCGCGCGCTCATGCTGGGTGCGCTCAGCGTCGGCGAGACGGCGATCACCGGCCTGCTGGACGCCGAAGACGTGCAGGCCACCGCCGCGGCCGTGGAGGCCCTGGGCGCCACCGTCGAACGGGGCGACTCCACACGGGTCTGGGGCCGCGGCGTGAGCGGCCTCGCGGAGCCGGCCGACGTGCTGGACATGGGCAACGCCGGCACGGCGGCGCGCCTGATGCTCGGCGTGCTCGCGGGGCAGCCCTTCACGGCCTTTATGACGGGCGACGCCTCGCTGCGCCGGCGGCCCATGAACCGCGTGATCGAGCCGCTGTCGCGCATGGGCGCCCAATTCCTGGCGCGCAGCGGCGGGCGCCTGCCGCTGGCGATCACGGGGCGGCCCGACCTGCTGCCCTACGACGGGGCGCTGCCCGTGGCCTCGGCGCAGGTGAAGTCGGCGATCCTGCTGGCGGGGCTGGCCGCGCCGGGCGAGACGCGCGTGGTCGAGCCCGCGCCCACGCGCGACCACACCGAGCGCATGCTGCGCGCCTTCGGTGCGGACCTCTCGGTGCAGGATACCGACGCCGGGCGCGAGATCCGCCTGACGGGCGAAGCGGAGCTTGACGCGCGGCCGGTGCAGGTGCCGGCTGACCCCTCGTCGGCCGCCTTCCCGCTGGTGGCGGCGCTGCTGGTGCCGGGTTCCGAGGTCCACCTGCCGGCCATCGGCATGAACCCGCACCGCACGGGGCTGTTCACCACGCTGCGCGAGATGGGGGCGGCCATCGAGGTCGCGAACGAGCGCGAACAGGCGGGTGAGGCCATCGCCGACATCACCGCCCGGACCAGCCGGCTGCGCGGCGTCGCGGTGCCCGCCGAGCGCGCGCCCAGCATGATCGACGAGTACCCCATCCTCGCCGTCGCCGCCGCGTGCGCGGACGGGCCGACGACGATGCACGGCGTGGGCGAGCTGCGCGTGAAGGAAAGCGACCGGCTCGCGGCGCTGGCCGAGGGGCTCACGGCCTGCGGCGTCCCGGTCGAGGCCGGCGACGACTGGCTCACCGTCCACGGCTGCGGCGGCCCGGTGCCCGGCGGCGAAACCGTGGCGACGCACATGGACCACCGCATCGCCATGAGCTTCCTGGTGCTCGGGCTCGCCAGCCGCCACGGCACGGCGATCGACGACGCCGGGGCGATCGCCACCTCCTTCCCCGGCTTTGCGGAGCTGATGCAGCGCGCCAGGGCGGGCATCGCCGCCGCCGGTTAGAGCAGATCGCCGTAAAGCAGAATCACGCGAGTGATTCTGCTTGCTCGTGCGTGGACAGCCACACGGCTACCACGCCGAAGGGCGTGGGACTGACGTGTCCCGCGCCGCAGGCGCGGAATCTGCTCGCACAGGAAAGACAGGAACCTAGCGTGAGGTTTCCGGCCTTCTCGGCAGACACGATTTCACGCACGATGCTCTAAGGTGTCACCACCGGAACGCCGGGATGGCGGCGCTGGGCCAGATGCCCTTGGCGTCGCACAGGCGGGCCAGGGCCTCGGGCGCGGGTGCCTCGCCCATGCGCACGCCCAGATCGCCGGCGTGGATGCCGCCCGTCACGAGCACGCCCGTGATGCCGGCGGCGGTGGCGCCCGCGATGTCGGTGGGCAGGCTGTCGCCCACGGCCATGACGCTGGCCGGGTCGGGGCTGCCCAGCATC